>JBIOGV010000007.1:0-33705 GCA_044448365.1 Chitinophagales bacterium | reverse complement strand
TTTCAGGTATTGATTGTTTATTACAATTTTTATCCCCAAAGGATTTTCATGATTGAACTCGTTATGTTTGATTGCGTTTTCTACCAGTATCTGCAAAGCCAGCGGTGGTATCATAATGACCCTTTCGTTGTGATCATTCAGTTCTGTTTGTAAATTTAATTTATCATCATGCCGGATCTGCAAGAGGAAAAAATAGCTGTCAATGAACTCAAGCTCATCTGAAAGAGATATCAATTCATTATGCTTGTTCACCAGGAAATATTTATATACCTGGGCCAGCTTATTATTGAACGAATAAGCCTGCTGCGGGTCATTTAATATTAAATGATTGAGCGTATTCAGCGAATTGAAAATAAAATGAGGATCCAACTCATTACGGAGAGCTTCTAATTCAGCGTGGGAGCGTTCGCGGTCAAGCTGCTTCACGATCTTGCCATCAAGTTCTCTTTCCTTATTTAAAAACAAGATCTCATACACCAGCGTAAATAAAATGATTGCGAGTGAACATATAATATTGAACTTAAAAAGATCATTCCAATTGAAAGCATTCTTTGAAACATAAAACCAGGTCATAGTAGAAAGGCTACCCACGCTGGCACCATAGAGTAAACAGATGGCGCAGAGTGAAACAATTTTGGGGAAAGGACTGCCACCCGCCTTAAAAGAATTTCTGAGCTTGGAATGGATCCAGTTTGATCCTCTCCAGATACAAAATGAGGTACCAATAAAGAAAATATTGGCGGCTATAATTTCGACAGAAGAATACAGGGCATAGGTTATAATACCGGAAATTGCCGGTATCATAATCCCAAGCAATGGTATAAATAGCATCCGCAGGTATCTGTCGCGAATCATAATGGCAGTGGTTCTTAGTTTATCTTTTTCATGACTGAGGGCCGGTTAAAAATCATTCATAATAACGTACACTTAACTCAAATCTATCTTTACTTACTGTTAAGCTATAGTAAATAGTTATTCGTGGACGTATTCAGGTACGAATGGTTGAAGTAGTTAACTCACTGCCTGTAGTTAAAATGGAGAAACAAAATAATATAATAAAGAGAAAGATAATTCAACCCTTAAGAACGCTGCTTCATTTATCAAAATTCATGGCCAGGAAAACAAAAATTACATTTTACTGACATTAGAGCCTGATTATTTTATTTATGTGGTCCCTGAAAAGCTCCTGTAAAAATTGATCTTCCTCATTCATGCTTCAGCTAATAAAATTCATGTATCAGCAAATAAGCTCTTGCTTATGTGAAGCATCTTGATTGAAATTGCTGCCTTGCATTTACATTTTTACTCAAAAAACAACTAATGAAAAAAAACCATACCGTTGATTCTATTCCTTTTTCCCAGCATTTCCCCGGGAACTCAAATTCTAATTACTGAAAATAACAGACCAATGAAAGTTAAATTAAAAACCAGATTATTTATGAGAAAGTCGGCATTCATGATTATAGCTTTACTCTTCAGCACCCTGGCTTTTTGCCAAAACCGTGCTGTTACAGGAAAGGTTAAAGATGATAAAGGCGATGTGGTTCCGTTTGCTACATTGAAAGAAGTAGGCACTACTAACACCGTACAGGCAGATGCCAACGGAAATTTTTCAATGACAGTAAAAAATGGGGCAAAGATCATTGCAACATCAACAGGTCATAACCCGCAAACACTTACAGCTAATTTCGGTGTATTGAATTTCATTCTCGCAAGGAATGAAGGTCAGTTAACTGAAGTAGTTGTTACCGCGTTGGGCCAATCACAGAACAAAACCAAACTCGGTTATTCTACGGCAACCTTTAATGCCGCAACGATCAATAAAAATTCTCCGGTGGGCATGCTGGATGGACTCCAGGGTAAGATCGCGGGTGCGGAAATCAGCACGACCGGCGGACCCGGCTCCTCTACCAAGGTAATATTAAGAGGGATCGGTGTTATTGCAGGTGCTAATAACCAGCCGCTCTATGTTATAGATGGTGTGCCTTTGAGCGATGCACAATTCCAGGCAAATACAAATCTTGCTGCTGCCGGTAATCCTTTTACAAATACTCAGGACTTTGGGAACGGAATGAATGACGTGAATCCAAACGACATTGAAAGCATTACAGTATTAAAAGGAACAGCAGCTTCTTCTTTATATGGTGGTCTCGCTAAAAATGGTGTGATCCTGATCACCACTAAAAAAGGAAAACCGGGAAAATTGAAAGTTGAGTATAGCGGTTCGGCCAATTTTAGCCTGATCGGCAAGATACCCGACTATGAGACAGAGTTTGGGCAAGGTTGGGGAGGTGTTTTTGTGTTATCAGAAAACGGAAGCTGGGGTCCAAGATTAGACGGCAAAGACAGGCTTTGGGGATCCGTTGTAGATAATTCGCAATTGATAAAACCTTTTTCCCTCCAGAAAAATGCCCTGCGTGATTTTTTTGATGTAGGCAGTGAATATAACAATTCAATTTCTCTATCAGGCGGCAATGAGACGAGCCGGTTTTATTTTTCTTATGGCAATACAACAAGCGATGGAGTAATGCCAACTAAATCAGATTACCTGCAAAGAAATACGTTCGCTCTCAGATCAAACAGCACATTCGATAAATTTTCAATCAATACTTCATTTAATTATATCAATAGAAAATTAAATACTCCAAGTGGCGGTCAGTCAGGTGCAGATGGCGGCGGCGTATTTCAATCTTTACTGCAAATCCCCGTCGACCTCCCGATCACAGATTTCAGGGATTATAAAAATAAATTTTTTAATACCGATAACTATTTCACTCCTTATGCAGAAAATCCATATTTCGGATTATATGAAAATGGCAATACACAAAATACAGACAGGTTCTTCGGCAACGTGGATATGAATTATAAGTTCACAACCTATTTAAGTGCAGAATTCAGATTAGGAGGTGATTTTACAAATGCAAGAACCAAGAGCTGGAAACAAGTTGCAGCACCCACTCCGGGTAGTTGGGATGCAGGTAATAACGTAGAAGGAGCTTTAAAAACTCCGGACGTAGGTTCTGTAAGCCAGGCTTCAGATTATTTTGGGATCATCAACGGTGATTTTATTTTAAAATTCAATAAAGATCTAAGTAAAAAATTTAGTCTTGATGCCCTTGCCGGAGCTAACTATTATCAAAGTACACAACGGTCAGAAGCCACTGGCATTACTAATTTAACAGTACCCGGATTCTTTAATCTTTCCAATACAAGTCTGCCGCCAATCACAGCCGACTTCAATTTGCTTCGGAGAAGGATGGGCGTTTATGGCCAGGCTACCATTTCATATAACAATCAAATATTTTTAACCGGTGATCTGAGAGACGATTGGTCCTCGACATTGCCATTAAATCACAATTCCATTTTTTATCCCGGGGCGAATCTTTCCTGGGTCGCATCTCAATTGCTTAGCTCAAAAAATACTATCTCTTTTCTCAAGTTCAGGGTAGCTTACGGTCGCACTGGTTCCGATCCGGCACCTTACCAGGTTTATCCAAAGTTGGCAGCAGGAACCATACAATTACCTTTTGGAACCCTGAACACTCCTTTTAATGGAGTAAGCGGTTTTAGCGTTGATAATGTAATTGGAAATGAAACGTTGAAGCCAATTTTTAACGATGAATTTGAATTTGGAACAGAAGTAAAATTTTTACATGACAGGATCGGAATTGATGCAACCGCTTATGATAAAAAAACAAAGGGCCAGATATTTAAAGTACCCATAGCTCCGTCTACCGGGTATACAAATCTTGTTGAAAATCTTGGAACAGTTAGCAATAAGGGAATTGAGCTTACCCTGAATGCAAGACCTGTAGAACTAAAAGACTTTAGCTGGTCATTTGTTTACACGTATACAAAGAATTGGAACAAAGTAGAAAATTTAACAGGCGCTACGCAAAATCCATTGATCTTTGGTTTGAGTGGTGGTGCAGAATTACGTGCTGTAGTTGGCAAAACAGTAGCTTCTATCTATGCACCGGTTCCGCAATTAACTCCTGACGGAAGAACAGTAGTGGATGCAACTACAGGCCTGCCAAAAGTAAACGTAACTCCGCTTGACCAGTTCGGCCTGGCAAATGGGTATTACGGAAGTGGTTTATATAATTATTTGATGGGTTTTTCCAACACGTTTACTTATAAAAATCTGAGTTTAAACTTTTCTCTGGACTTCAGATATGGTGGGGTAATGTATAGTAATACTGCAAATCTTGTATTATTTGTAGGAAATGGTGTTGCCACAACCTACAATGATCGCAAGCCTTTCATTGTTCCAAACTCTGTTAATGCTGTTACTGATGGAAGTGGCAAAATAATATATGTCGAGAACCAAACTTATATTGGATCGCAGGGCAGTGGCCAGACTGATGGAACCTTTACCTATTACAATGGAGCCCAAAACGTTGCTGGCATCAATTCCATGGATATCATCAGCAGGTCTTTCCTGAAGCTGAGGGACATTAATCTTTCCTTTAACCTTCCGCGCAGTTGGGCCTCAAAGATCGGAGCTTCATTTGCTGCAATTGGCATTTACGGAAAAAATTTCCTTCTGTGGACACCTAAATCAAATGTATACGTTGACCCCGAGGCCTCTAATTTAGGTAATGACCTGGTAAGCCAGTTTGGAGAATTTGCAGCAACTCCTCTTGCAAGAAATTATGGCATCACCTTAAAACTTACATTCTAAAAGACAAACCATGAAACTATTTAATAAAAGAAATTTATTTTTTACAGCTTTAGCAATATTGTTTATAGCACAAACCGGTTGTAAGAAAAAATTGGATGTAAATCATGATCCTAATTTTCCAACCCTGGAAGAAGGCAATCCTTCTCTTGTATTTCCTGTAGGAGTATTGGGTACGATTGGAGAAACAGGAGGTGACCTGGCAATAGCCGGGGGAATGCTTTCACAGTTTTTCACGCAAGCTTCACTTGCGCAGCAATACACCGATGTGGATTCGTACAATATGCCCACAACGGACCGTTTTGTAAATGGTCCCTGGGATGTTATGTACCCCAGTGCACTTGAAAATTTTCAATATGTTATCGATCATTCAAAAGCATCCGGTGACTGGAATTATTATTTGATGGCCACAGTGATGAAGGCTTATGCTATGGAAGTTTTAGTGGATATGCATGACCAGATCCCATATTTCGAAGCTCTTAACGGCGCTGGTAATCTGAATCCCAAGTTCGATGATGGATATACAATTTATACTGACCTTTTAAAAACCCTGGATACAGCACTCGCAAAAGATTTTTCTGTCGGCACCAACACGCCTCCGGGAAAACAAGATCTTGTATTTGGCGGTGATATGCAAAAATGGAAAGACTTTGCCAACACGCTCAAATTAAAAATGTATTTGCGTATGATCAATGCGCATCCGGATGTGGCAACGGCGGGTATTACCGATCTGTATAACAACGGTGCAACTTTTTTAACGACGGATGCTGCAGTTACAAATTTTGTTGATGCGCCTGGTTTGGATAACCCGGCATATGAAATGAACAAGCGCCAGTTAAATACTCCGAACAATTTACGTGCAAGTACAACTTTTGTAAGCTGGTTAAATGAGTATAATGATCCGAGGATTGTTTATTATTACCAGGGCGCCACGACTTCGATCAACCAGGGCGATTATTCAGGTAATAATGTTACGTACCAGGCTGCGAAAACTTTCAGAAATACTGATCATTCGGAAGCAACAGACCCCGTTGAATTTATTTCTCTTGCTGAATCCTATTTTTTACAAGCCGAAGCCGATGTCAGATATTTTGGTGGTGCCAATGCAAAAAGTTTATACGACCAGGGAGTACTGGCAGCATTCGCCGCAACAGGTAACGATGGTTCTTCATTTATTGCTCCAGGTGGCGCCTATGAATGGGGAAATGAAATAGAAGGAAGTGTGGCTCTTGATCCAATTGCGCAGATCATCAGGCAAAAATGGGCATCCTGTGCATTTGGTTGCCACGGTATCGAAGCATTCTTTGAAAAAAACAGAACCGGTTATCCGGCCACAAGCGCAGTATATTCTGATGATCCAAATTATATTCCCGGGCAACTGGTAATCGTTAAAAATTCTGTTTTAGCGGCAGGTGATGTTCCTAAAAGATTCGTGTTCCCATACTCCGAAACAACTATCAATACCAACTCACCGGCTCTTGTACCAATCACAACACCAGTATGGTGGGGTAAATAAACTAATCATGCAATTAAAAAATATGAAAATGAAAATAAGCTCAATATCTGTTTCTGTTTTGATCGTGATAGTACTGCTATCCTGCAACAAAACGGATTTTAATTATCCGGCCGGAATGGTGGGCATTTCAAAAATTGTTTATTTTCCTTCAATTCAGATCAATGGAGATAAAATAGCTGCGGTCAACGAAGGAATTTCTTATACAGATCCGGGAGCCACAGCCATTTTGAATGGTACAGCAGTTCAGTATACGACAAGTATAACAATTACCAGTACAACTTCTCCCGGCATTTATGTAGTTAATTATACAGCAGCTAATCCTGAAGGATTTACTGCCAGCGATTTCAGGATAGTTGTAGTAATCCCATCGGGTATGGTAGCAGACCCTGTTGTATCAGCCAATGATTTTTCAGGAACATATCTGAGACCGGCAACTGGTATTACAAGTACCTGGACTAAAATAGGACCCGGTACTTACAAAGTAGAAAATCCTGGCGGAGCCGGAGTGGGTGCGGGC
This sequence comes from Chitinophagales bacterium, assembly GCA_044448365.1. Taxonomy (GTDB): domain Bacteria; phylum Bacteroidota; class Bacteroidia; order Chitinophagales; family Chitinophagaceae; genus VBAU01. The sequence continues at coordinate 26,991 of JBIOGV010000007.1, read as the reverse complement.
CTGTATGTAATTGTCGAGAATACTTCGGGTAATTCGGTCACTATTCCATCGCAGAACAGCCCATACTATGGCGGCGTGGTAAGTTCATCAAATGAAAACTATAACCCGGGACCTCCCGCAAGCTATACCTGGATATTTCACGCATCGGGCTATGGTACCGGTGTAAGAAGTTTTGTCAAACAATAAAAATAATATTATGCGTAAGAAATTATTTGCAATTTTCATAGTACTAACAATCTTATCTATATCCTGTAAAAAAGATTTGAAGCCCGCAGATACTGCCGCTGTAAAGGCTGCTAATGGATGGTGGGTAACTTTTAAATTAGGCGGAGCCGATGTGTATGGTTTGGGAACTTTTTTCTTTGACACCTATAATACTTCAGCAAATGATGATTCATTATGGGTAGATGATCTTGGTCATTCCTGGCAGTTTAAGTGTAAGACAAAAATTGATTACAATAGTCTTACGTTCAGCACCGCCAATGCACAAAATCAATATTATAATATAACGGTAAACATTGCAGACGGAAAGATTCTGCCAAAGGCGGGCAGATCCAGGAGCGGTAACCCAACAGATAGCATTTACTTTAAAGCTACTTTTTCTGATGATCCTTCTAATACTTATGAAATCAGTGGAACCGCCCGAACAGGTTTTATAGAAGATGATTATTGAAACGGAACTATAGAGTCAACTATCAACGCATGATCACGAAGCTGGTTTACAGAACCAGCTTTTTTATTTAATAACTCAACTGTTTCTTTTCATGCCTGGGTAAATAATATTCACGTTTTGGTTAATTGACCCAACTCATGCGAAGCATTGGACAGTTGTTTATTGTCATTTTGAAAGATTGACTCCCCAAAGCAGCAAATTTAGCGGCCATACAATGAAAATACTTATGTAAGAAGGAGACGAGTATCATGTTATTAAACTAAAATCAATGAAGATGAAAAAATTATTTCTACTGTTAGTGTTGGCGCTGAGTACTTTTCTTTTTGCACAGGCCCAACAAAATGTAACCGGAAGAGTAACTGACGTCAAAGGATCACCGTTGGCCGGCGTAAGTGTCAATGTAAAAGGCACTCATAAGGGAACAACAACCGGTCCTGATGGACAATTTAGAATTGCTGCTGCTGCAGACGCTATACTTATTTTTACAAACATCGGCTTTGCCGACAAGGAAATATCTGCCGGCAGTAGTCCTATGAATATAATTCTGGAACAATCACCACGCAGCCTGGATGAAGTGATCATTACCGGTTATGGTACACAAAATAAAAAACAGGTAGCGGGATCGATCTCAAAAATAAAAGGCGATGAAATAAAACTACAGCCTCTTGGTTCATTTGATAAGGCATTGCAGGGAAAAGTCCCGGGATTATTATCTCAATCACAAAGCGGTCAGCCCGGCGACGCAGCAGTAGTTACCATTCGTGGTAAAGGTTCTATCAATGGTAGCAATACACCACTTTACATAATTGACGGCATCCAGGTAACTGCTGCCGATTTTGCAACGATCAACCCGGGTGATATCGAATCATTCAATATTCTGAAGGATGCTACTTCTACAGCGATCTATGGTTCACGGGGCGCTAATGGTGTTATTGTGATCACAACTAAAAAAGGAGTTTCAGGAAAAACTCAAATTAATTATGATTTTCAATATGGATATTCTGAATTGCCGAACGACAAACTTAAAGTGATGAACTCGGCTCAGAAGCTCCAATATGAGCAACACGACCGACCTGATTTTGGAACCAATCCTTTTGGATGGACACCCGATCAAATTGACAGCCTTAGTAAATTGGATTATCACATTCAGAAGGTGCTCTTTCATAAAGGTCTTACACAGCAACACCAGATAAGCGCATCAGGCGGTAATGATAAAACACATTTTTATTTATCAGGTTCCCTTTTTGATCAACAGGGAATTGTAACAACAACCGGGTTAAAACGCTATACCGGGAGAATCAATATTGATAATTCATTTGGCAATTTTAATATAGGTTTGAATGCCACATTGGGCTATTCAAGATTGATAGGTACCCGTGAAAATGATTCTTACATAGGAAGTCCTTTAAATGCTATCCGCTGGTTTAATCCCTATATAAATTTATACGATGCCAATGGAGATTACCAGATCGATTATTTGCAAGGTCAGCCAAATCCATTGAGAGAACTCCTGGAAAACAGTGGTAATTCTGATCAGCTGAAAGGCGTAGGAAGCGCTTATATTGAATTTAATTTTCCATGGATAAAAGGTCTTAAAGCAAGAACTGTCTGGGGAGGTGATCTTGACCAGGATGAATCATTCAACTATCTTGACAAATCAACAGACCAGGGTTCTCAATCACAAGGTGGAAACGGGGAAGTGGACAGAGCTTATGCTAAAACTTTTCGTTATACAGGAACTACTTCACTAAGCTTTCAGCGAACAATTGGCGAGCACGAAATCAATGCTTCAATTTATAATGAGATCATTCAAAGCAAGAGTGAGAATTTTGGCTTTTCCGGTTTCGGCCTGGTAGGTCCATTTAAAAATGAAGCAGGCATTACTCCGGGTACCGCAACCAATGGTTACATTCCTACAGTTGCGGGTTCGGCCACATCAAATGGATTGCTTTCTTATTTTGTAGATGGCACTTATGGTTTCAAAAGAAAATATTATCTCAATGCAGGTGCAAGAAGAGATGGTTCATCACGCCTTTCTGCAAATCAGAGGTGGGCAAACTTCGGACAGGTTGGCGCAAGCTGGATCATGAGCGAAGAAAATTTTTTGCAACGGGCAAAAAGCTGGTTGAACGCTTTAAAACTGAAAGCAAGTTATGGTTCAGTAGGCAGCCAGGGTATTGGTGATTTTGAAACACCTGAATTATTTGGCCCTACTGTTTATAGTGGAACAGGAGGATTAGTGTTGACAAATCTGCAAAGATCATTGACATGGGAAAGAAAATTGATGTTCAATGCCGGAACAGAGTTCACCATGTTCAAAGGAAGATTGGGGGGTACCATTGAAGTATACAGAAATATTACAAAAGATCTTTTCTTAGACAGGCAATTGTCACGCACTTCAGGTTTCCAGTCCATCACCAATAATCTGGGCCAACTTCAAAACCAGGGCATAGAAATTTCATTAAGCGGAGATGTGATAAGAACAAAAGATTTTACGTGGAGTCTTGAAGCCAATTATACGTACAATAAAAATAAATTATTGGATCAGAATGGGCAACAGGATAATGTAAACGGATTACTGATAAACAGAGTGGGTCAGCCGATTAATTCGTTTTATGTTGTTCGGTATGCAGGTGTAGATCCGCAAAATGGCGATGCGCTTTACTATAAAAAGGATCGGAAAACGACAACGAATGTTTATGATCCAAATGACAGGGTAATTGTGGGTCCTTCAGATCCTCCCCAGTTTGGCGGTTTTTCTACTTCATGGAACTATAAAGGAATTGGTCTCGATGTATTGTTCAGTTATGCTTTGGGTGGCTATGCATATAATAATGACAGAGTGAATATCGAAAATTCAATTTATTGGTTTTCTAATGTCGACGTTGCTATGTTGAGTGAATGGCAAAAGCCGGGAGATATAACAAACGTTCCAAGTGCCTTCAATGCTTTCCATCCGGAAACAACCAGGTTCATCGAAAAAACAAATTACCTGCGTCTGCGCAATGTGATGTTAAGCTATAGTCTTCCTGCGTCAGTACTCAATAAAATAAAAATCAGGAGCGTGAGAATTTTTGCTCAGGGTGAAAATCTTTATGTCTGGGATAAGTTCCAGGGGTATGATCCTGAAGTAGTAACAGGAGTGCTTTTAGGCGCTCATTATCCACCATTAAAAACAGTCACATTCGGAGTAAATGTTGGCCTCTAAAAAAATTAAATTATTCTATATGGGAACGAAAAAATTTTTAAATGCTTTTCTTTTGATCTTATCTGTCTCAATGATATCGTGTAAAAAAGTATTAAACATCAGCCCTCAATACAGTCTCGAAGGGCAGAAATTAAATACACTCCTGGATTATGAATTCGCATTAACAGGAGTCTATACAGGATTCCGAAGCACTAATTATTACGGAGCTACCGATCAGGCTTCGAACGCATTTGCCTGTTTGCCGGATATGCTTAGTGATAATGTAAATGAAACAGGAGAATCTCTTGGTAACGAAGAAGTATTTTCCCAATGGATATATGCCGCAAATGAAACCCAAATTGAAAATACCTGGTTAGCCGGATACAGGATCATTACAAACGCCAATATCGTTGAAAATAATATTGACAAATTCGCATCACAAAACCAGGGCGAGGTGAATCGTTTGAAAGCGCAGGCTCTTGCTATAAGAGCTCTCGTTCATTTTGATTTGATGAGATATTTCGCAGATGATTATGACCGCAACTCTACAAGTGCCGGCATTCCTTACCTAACCGTTTTTGACTATGAACAAAAGCCGCAGCGTGGTACGGTAAAGGATGATTATGACCATATAGAGCAGGACCTGGGAACTGCCCAGGCTCTAATGACTAATATGGATCATGATATTAATACACCTGACAGTCGTGCCTATATTGATGCTGATGCCATTAATGCCATACTTGCCCGGATGTATTTATACAGCAACCAACCTGACAGCGCTGTTAAGTATTCAACGCTTGCCATTAATGCAAGACCGCTGGCGGATATTTCTGTCTTTCCGGATATATGGACAGACGCTGCTAATGATGAAGTGTTTTGGTCTTGTGTATTTGAAGCAGGGCAGGGTGCTCCCGGAAGCAATGTTTATTTTCCTGTTGCACCAGCCGGTAGCGGAAGAAGTCAATACAAACCAAATCCTGTTTTGTTAGCCTCGTATGACCAGGCTAATGACGTTCGCTTTGCATCCTATTTCCAGGTAATTGCTTCAAGATTGGTATTATCGAAATACCTGGCCAAGGCTGCACAATTAGGAAAACCGGATGGCGTGGTAAATTTCAAAGCTTTTCGTACAGGTGAAATGTACCTGATACGCGCGGAAGCAAATGCAAGAAACGGAGACGAAGCTGATGCTCTTGATGATCTGAATACATTGAGGGCAGCGCGAATTAATGGATATATACCTGAAGTTCTAAGCGGTGCTGCCTTGATGGATGCAATAGAATTAGAAAGAAGAAAAGAACTGATCTGTGAAGGCCATCGTTTTTTTGATTTGAAAAGAATATCCCGAACGATTACCAGGACTAGCTGCTCAAATTTTTGCACATTAGCTCCAACAGATCGTTCATGGACGTGGCCTATACCACAACCAGAAATTGACGCAAACCCCAACATATTACCGCAAAACCCGGGTTATTAAAACCAACCCGCTTACTAAAAAATGCCATTTCAAAAGATGGCATTTTTTATTTCTGTTCATTATCATACCAGGCCATGTTTCTTTTCATTTTTTTTTGCCTGAGATGATGTTCTTTGAGGGTCAAAGTTCGATAAACGGTAATAAACAAGGATGTACGATGACTTCTGTAATTCAGGAATACAATTTCACGGTTGAGTAAAGATTCCGGGAAATTGAAATTTTGTAAATGTAATTTTATAGAGAGTAATTCTTCCCAAAATTAAAATATACAGAACGTTTGAAATAAAGTTTTCTCATGTGAACGGTCAATTATGACCACGCAGGCGGTTTTCTAATCAGCCTGCTTTTTTTTGCCTGTTAACTTTAAGCGATAACAAAAAGCCGTCCCGACTTGACGGAGCGGCTTTAAAAATTTAAGATCTCACTTATTTAGTAGGAGCCTTTTTATACTTTTCCGTTTGTTCGAGGGAACCAAGCGGGTTTGCCTTTACAGTAAACCAATTCTTATCGTCTTCCATTGTTATGTAGTATGTAAGATCTGTTTCCGAATAAATTTCTGTTACTCCATAAACAGATCGTTCAGGATATTTCTTCTTAAGTCTTGAAATGATAAACGGTGGCAATTGCTTTTCAAAATAATACCGTGTAGTGCCTATAATATTACCCTCACTGTCATATCGAACCTGGGTTTTTATTTCATCCTCGTTAAAATCCACTTCATAGAAGTTTGTATACTCATGCCAGGTTACATCCGTAGGGTTTTTAAATGTTTCCTCAAATGCCTTTAAAACTTTTTGGGTTACTTTGGGGGGAGTGGCGGCGAAAATTGTTGCTGAACCCAGCAACATCGTCATGACAAAAATTATTTTTTTCATTGCTATACTTTTAAAGTGAAAGAATCAATAACAACAACTAAATTATTTTCTTCCATTGTGTACAACAAGCCAAACTCTATTACTGGCTCACTCCTTCTGAATAATAAATTGATAAAAGATTGCCAATTATACCTGAAGCATATTAAATATTAAGTAAAGAAGTAAAGAATCTACTTAAAAATGATTTAGATGACAAAAAAGATCAGTCTTCAAATTTCATTTTTTAAAGAAAGAATGGATAAGCGGTAAATGCAGAATTCAATTCAAAAGTAAAAATGTAAAACGCACCGCGGAGATCCTATTTAATTATTAATTTAACTGTCATTTGTTAACTGTCATTTGGAAATTTGAGCAAAAACTGCTTCATCGATCTTTACGGGATATTTTTTCATTAAGTCGGCTATCCATTGCTTATCCAATTCAGCCTGGTAATCGTTGACAACAAGTCCCTTCGCATCATTATAGTTGCGGGGAAGGTCAGCAGGATAAATTTTTAATACGTAAGCAAAAGAAACGCTGCCATCCGTTGTATTCTTCAATGGCGTCGTAATGATGCCTGCCTGGACCTGGGATTTGTCGGCATTGGGAATTTGCTCAAATTCATAACGGGACGAATCGGTAACCACTTTTTCTGCAAATGCATTTGAAGCGGATTTCCAACTGGATGGAGCCTTCTTTACTTGGTCATAAAGGGATGTTCCGCTGTTTTCATCACTGCAGAAAAATATGATAGCATCGGCGCTCCGTTTCCAAACATAACGGCTTTTATTTTTTTCATAATATTCTTCCAATGCAACCGAATCTGTTTGTGCCTTTCCCCAAACTTCCCGCTGCATGATCTCAAAAAATAAATTTCCATCTTTAAACTCATTCATCTGGTTACGGAACTCGCTATTAAAATCTTCAAGATGTGTACGGTAGTATTCTTCTGTGGTATGATGAACAAATTCATCCATCACCCGTTTATATGGTTTTGCACCCGTGCCATCCGGTTTATACCGCCAGGCCTGCGCATATGTGAGATAGTCATTTACAGTAAAAACCTGTCCGGCTATGGAAAACAAAGAAGTGGTTCTGGTTATCTTCACAGGGGAAGCAAGATGTTTATTGTCAAGAATGCTGTCGGATAATATCATTAACTCCTGGTCAGAATAAGGAAATTTTTTTATTTCAATTTGTTTCAGCGCTTTTTCTATCATTAAATTTTTTGCAAACTGCATCCGGTCGCTTGAATTTACTTTCATTCTCAACTCATCCATATTGGCTTTATTACTGGTGTCAGTTATTACGGGAGTGATGCTGATCCGTTTTACAATATGATACCCATGTGATGTTAGAAATGGTTTGCTGATATCTCCATTTTTTTTAAGCCCGAAAACAATTTTTTCAAACTCCGGGTCATATTGCCCCACACCGAATTCGGGAATAACGCCTGCAGAAGCTGCAGAAATATAATCATTGCTGAATTGGGAAGCCAGTTTAGCAATATCATCCCCTTTCAGTAAGCGCTGATAGAGTGAATCTGCCAATAAAGCTGTTCTTTTTTTAAATGCATCATCTGCTCCCGGTGGAAAGGCTAATAATATCTGGGCGGCTTTTATTCTGCCAACAGCCTTTCTTTCACCAAGATTTTTAAAAATATGAAACCCGATCTTGGATTTATACGGAGCGGAAAATTTTCCGGCCGGAGTATTATAAACAATATTTTCAAACTCGTAAGGCAGTGTAAATAAAGTAATGAACCCGATGTCTCCTTTGTTTGTTGTTACTGCAGGATCAGAAGAGTATTGCTGAGCCAGTGTGGAAAAATCTCCATCCTTTTTTAATTTATCATACACTTCTTTTGCTTTTGTATCCGCCGCAACACTGTCATTGACCCCCATTTGATTTTTAAAACTGATAAAAATATGCGCTACATGAATGTCTTTCTGGCTGCGCTGAAATGCTTCCTTTAAAAGTTTATTAGCGGCATCAGGATCATTCAAATAATTTTCTATAATCTGTGAACGAAGATTTTCAATGTCAGCTTTTATTTGAGACAAAGTATCATACCCCCTGTTATAAGCTTCCCTGATCTTAAGCCGCGAAGCAATGTAGAGATCAAGATAATCTCTCATGGCTTTTGTTTTGTCTGCCGCAGGAGCCGTATTGTTTTTACCAAATGCTCTCAAAAAATCTTTTGCATCAGCAGAATAATTTCCGTACGTAAACAAGGTTTGAGCATGAGACGCTGATAATATAAAGCAGGCAATGAACAGAAGTGCCGGGTTTTTATTCATAGTTAGAATTTTGTAAACAGTTATTGGTGTTTTATTTTTTGCTGCAATACCTCATTGATCTGGTCAAAGCTCAGTTTTTTAGCAACGATGCGTTTGTCTTTATCCAACAAATACAAAGTAGGAAAACTCAACACATCATATAATTGGGAATAACCGGGAGTACCCGCATCCACCCTCGCTTTCTCATCAGCTTTTGAATAATACACATTAGACCATTCTTCGAGATGGTGTTGATGAATAAAATTCAGCCAGTCATTTTTAGTGCCGTCCGTTTCTTTGGCCATTGCAAAGATTTTCACACCTTCAGCTTTCCATTTCTGTTCATACAATGAATCGACCCGGGGCAGAGTTTCTTTACAGTGGCCGCAGGTGGGATCCCAGATAATTACAATTGTATACGGAGAAATTAAATTATAAAGCGTGATATGCTTTCCAGAAGTATCGGGAAGATCGATATCCGCAGCAGGATTACCCAGGATATTTGACATCAGGCTGTAAGCCCTGTCCTGGATCGTTTTCACACCCTTTTCCGTAAGCCAGGGATAGGTTTTTTGTGCAAAATATTTTTCATACAAATGAACAAACACCGCATCTTCCCACATATATTTCATATTCAGGTAGCGGTTTACAAATTTCATCAGCAGAAATTTTTCATTTTCTTCACTGGCGCTTGCGTACCCAAGCATCCAGTCTATTTCTTTGATCACAGAATCGGGATGAGGGTAAATAACTTGTTCAAAATATTTATCCAGCTTGTTTTCAAAGATCGGTGTGCGTAACAACCGGTCATCATAAAAATTTATTCCATCCCAAAAATGGGATTTGAAATAATACCAGGCATAGGTTGAATCATATTTACTCCCCGGTTGTTGTGAAGCAGGCGGCACCTCCGGCTCCTCCAGCATTGTCAATAAAAACGAAAGTGTAGCATCCGGATGTTTTTTTATGATGCCGAGACGGTAATCTCTTATTTCCCTGTTTGTTTTAACAATGAGATCATTCACTGTGACAGAATCTTTTTTGTTTTTTGCCAAAGGCAAAAGCTTTTGAGCACTGTCAATTCTCCTTCCATTTATGGACATGAATTTTTGATAATTGATAAAAAGATCATTATCCGGAGAATTTGTGAAACCTATATTCACCAGGTCAGTCGAATCAGCCTTAATAGAAAAATGTTGATCCTTCCCAATTAAAAATTCAAAAAAGCCCTGTTTATTGGGATAACCGATAAGGTAAACACCGCCCCCCAAAGCTTTTTCACCCTTAAATATTCCTTCACTTTTATCATTTACCAATACAGAATCTATAATGGGCAATTGCTTGCCTTCATAATGACCCAAATAGATGTATTGATTTTTAAACGGTTTAAAGCTGACATTTATCTCATAACCTTGTTGCTGGGCAAACGAAGTGATGGAAATGAATAAAACAATAGAAAATGCGATTCGTTTCATGAGGCTTGAATAGGCTGCAAAGTTATTCAAAAGAGTTCAAAGCGTTTACAGGTCATCGTTTAACGTTTAAGGTTTAAAGTTATTTTATAGTTTGACCTCTAATTAAAGCTGTGAACTATTAAAAACTCCGGGCTTTAGGTCTTAAACGATAATTTTGAGCATTGAGAAAAAGGAAAAACATACTATTAGAAAAAATTAAAGTTGAGAATTACGCCGCTGAGGGTAAATCCATAGCAAAAGTTGACGGCAAGGTTGTTTTTATTGAAAGTGCGGTCCCGGGAGATGTGGTAGATGTAAAACTCTATAAAAATAAAAAAGACTGGGCGGAAGGCTACCCATTGACCTTTCATGAATATTCGAAGCAGCGCGTCGAACCATTCTGTTCTCATTTTGGAGTTTGTGGTGGTTGTCAATGGCAAATGCTGCCTTATGAAAAGCAGTTGGATTATAAACAAAAACAGGTTGAAGAAACTTTAAAAAGGATTGGCAAAATTGAACTTCCTCCATTGCTGCCGATCATAGGCGCCGGGGAAACAAAATTTTATCGCAATAAGTTGGAATACACTTTCAGCAACAGGCGTTTTCTTTTGCAATCTGAACTAAATGATCCCGCCATTTCTGCCGAAGAAAATGTAGCCGGCTTTCATGCGAAAGGAATTTTCGATAAGATAATTGATATACAAACCTGCTATTTGCAGATGGAACCTTCCAATGCTATACGAATCGCTGTAAAAGATTTTGCAAGATCAAACGATTATTCTTTTTATGATATAAAAAATCACAAGGGTTTTATGCGGACGATGCAATTGCGCCTATGCACTACCGGAGAGTTAATGGTCAACATTGTATTTGGTCCCGATATCCATCGGGGTGATGATGAAGAAAAGAGAAACAGATTATTGGATTTTATTTTAAAAAAATTCCCGGGGATAACCACTTTGCTTTACACAATTAATCCGAAATGGAATGACAGTCTGAATGATCTTGACCCGGTTATTTATCATGGTAAAGGTTATGTGATTGAGAAGATGGAAGATTTTCAGTTCAAGATCGGTCCTAAATCTTTCTTTCAAACAAATACAAAACAAGCCGAAGAGTTGTATAAAGTTGCCAGGGAGTTTGCAGAACTAAGCGGTAACGAAACGGTGTATGATCTCTATTGCGGCACAGGAAGCATTGGGATTTTTTTAAGTAAACAGGCAAAAAAGATCATTGGTGTGGAAATGATTGATGCTGCCGTTAAAGATGCTGAAGAAAATGCAGCGTTGAACAAGGTTGAATCAGCCAAATTCTTTACCGGTGATGTTATTGATATTTGCAATGATGAGTTTTTTCAGCAGCAGGGAAAACCCGATGTTATCGTGACAGACCCGCCCCGTGCCGGCATGCATGGGAAGTTGGTTCAAAAAATTTTGGATATAGCTGCGCCAATAGTTGTTTATGTTAGTTGCAATCCTGCTACCCAGGCCCGGGATCTGAATTTATTGGGTGAAAAATATTCAGTCACAAAAATTCAGCCCGTAGATATGTTCCCCCACACCCATCATATCGAGAATGTGGTGCAGTTGAAGTTGTAATAAAAATTTAACAATCATCGGAAGTGAATTCTTCCTTTTTGCTTAAAACATAACTATTAACTTTACCCCATGAGCGACTTCAGATACCATAGACCAAGCAATTTCCCCCCGGTAGTCAAGAATCTTATTATTATCAATGTGCTGGTTTATGTCGGGCAGCTTACTCTTGAAAAAACCTATCATCTTACAGAACGTTTCATGCTTTACCCGATCATGCCTGCATCCCTTCGAAATGCATTGGTCGAAAAGAATTATTTGGAAGACTATGAAAAATTCCAGCCCTACCAGATCTTCACTCATATGTTTTCTCATTCACCCACCATGTTTGCACATATTTTGTTTAATATGTTTGCCCTGTGGATGTTTGGAAGAATATTAGAAAATGTATGGGGCCCAAAGCGTTTTTTATTTTTCTATTTAGTCTGTGGTGTCGGCGCCGCCGCATTGCATTTAACCATGCAATATTTCCGATGTGATCAATTGCTGCAGGATCTGACTGCCGGAAACCCGGTTACCCAGGAAAGAATTTTTGGAGCCATATCACCCGCTCTTGGGGCTTCCGGCGCCATTATGGGTTTGTTTGCAGCCTTTGCTTATTTGTTTCCCAATACTGAATTGATCTTTTTATTTATTCCATTTCCAATCAAAGCAAAATGGATGGTATTGATCATGGTTGGGCTTGACCTGTTTGGCGGGTTTTCAAAAACAGCAGGTGATAATGTAGCTCATTTTGCTCACCTGGGAGGCGCTATTACGGGCTTTATTATTGTATTTATCTGGAACAAAACCAATCGCCGAACGTTATATTAAATTGTGAATGGTCAATGGTGAATGGTGAATAAAAAATCACTTTACTTTTTGACCCCTACCCAAAACAAATAACAGCTATTATTGACAATTCACAATTGACAATATGAGTTATTACGAAAAAGAATACAAACGCCGTTTATCCTTAGGCCAGGATGGAAATGCTTTAGTGATGCTGATCGCCATCAATCTGGTTGCGTTTGTCCTTTTCAAATTCATTTATGTTCTCTATTTCTTTAGCTACGACGAAAGCATCGCCAAGGCAAATTATTATGCAGACTTCACAAAGAATATAGCCCTGCCCTCATCCTTCCATACATTTATTCAAAAGCCCTGGACGCTGATCACCCACATGTTTTATCATGAGGATATCTGGCATATCATCAGCAACATGTTATGGCTATGGGCTTTTGGATATATCATGCAGGACCTGACAGGAACCAGGAAGCTCATCCCTGTTTTTATTTATGGCGGTATAGCCGGTGGCATTGCTTTTCTCCTTTCATTCAATCTAATTCCTGCATTCACGGGCACTGCAGGATTTGCTTTAGGAGCATCTGCAGGCATCATGGCCATCGCAATAGCTGCAACAATGATCGCACCTGGTTACAGAATCTTCCCGATGCTAAATGGTGGCATACCATTATGGGTGCTGACGATGATATTTTTAATCATTGATCTTGCTACGATACCCGGCACCAATTCGGGCGGTCATATTGCACACCTTGCCGGTGCATTTGCCGGTTTTCTTTTTATTTATACATTACGTAAAGGTTTTGATGGAAGCGAATGGATGAATAACCTGTATGACTGGTTCAATAATCTTTTCAATCCTTCGAAGCCTGCTAATAAAAGAAAATTAAAACACGAACTGTTTTATAGATCCAAAGGAGCACCCTATACAAAAACACCCAATCTTACCCAGCAAAAAATTGACGAAATATTGGATAAAATAAATCAAAAAGGCTATAGCCATTTAACTCAAGAGGAAAAGGACCTGTTGAAACGAGCCAGTAAGGAAGACCTTTAAAGTGAGAGGTGAAACGTGAGACGTCAGAATTTCACATCTCACGTTTCACGACTCACGACTGAACGTAACGTTGTTATTTTGCAAAACATATTGTCTAACCTTCAGCAATCGGATATGTTCCGGTATTTTTGCGCAAAATTTTTTCATTGAGTATAACAATTTCTACCAGGAATCTTGTAAAGCGTTATCACAGCCGCACTGTAGTGGATCATGTTTCTATTGAAGTGAAGCAGGGTGAGATCGTAGGTTTGCTGGGACCCAATGGAGCCGGCAAGACTACAACGTTTTACCAGGTTGTAGGATTAATAAGGCCAGACGAAGGGGATGTTTTTCTCAATGAAGAAAATATCACCAAACTGGCAATGTATAAAAGGGCAAGAATGGGAATAGGATACCTCCCGCAGGAAGCTTCTGTATTCAGGAAACTGAGTGTTGAAGATAATATCATTGCTGTTCTTGAAATGGCCGGCTTTAATAAAAATGAACAAAAAGAAAAGCTGGAAACATTACTGGATGAATTCCGTTTACATCATGTGCGTAAAAACAATGGCGACCTGTTAAGCGGAGGTGAAAGACGAAGAACAGAAATTGCAAGAGCTTTGGCTGTTGATCCTAAATTTATTTTATTGGATGAACCTTTCGCAGGGATTGATCCCATTGCTGTGGAAGACATTCAATCGATTGTAGCCAAATTAAAATACAAGAACATTGGTATCCTGATCACCGATCACAATGTAACAGAAACCCTTTCTATTTGTGACAGGGCCTATTTACTCATCGAAGGGAAAATTTTTAAGCATGGCACTGCTGAGGAGCTGGCGCAGGATGAACAGGTAAGAAAACTCTATCTCGGAAGAAATTTTGAGTTGAAAAGAAAGGATTATTTAATGGAAGAAAACAAGAGATGATCTTCTGTGTTCAAAGAAAATAAATTGGATTTTCCTTAGGATTTTCCCTGAAATAAAATCGGTCATGAGGCGTTATTAAACGAATTCTCAGCCTGCATGCATCATCTAAAGATCCTTCTTCCCCGTTTATACATTTTTTCATTTTTACTTTTGTCATTTTTTTGTTTAAAGGCCCAGATGATCACTGGTGTTTGGCATGGTAAAATAGATAAGCAAAAAGTTGAGGTCAAAATAATACAGAATGGTGATAGTCTTGCCGGCACTTCCTATTATTATGAATCTCCCACCCGTTATCGCCGTTACACGATCAAAGGATATTTTGATGTAAATGATAATAGTGTTGTGTGGTGGGACGATCAATTAATAGAAGATAAAACAAAAGAAGCAAATCTTTTTGGAAGAAATAAACCTGGATTATCAAAAGCAGATTTCAATTGCCCCGGTGAAGGGGTTATGAAACTTGATGGCAAAACTTATGATGATGAAAACCAGCAAAAACCCGGAGGTGATGTGCACCTCGACAAAGTGGGGGCCCCATCATTTAATGATGAATGGGATAACGTAATCGAAAATTATACTTTGGGAGCAAACGATCCGGATACTATTGACAGCATTTCACTGGTTGCAAAAAATCCAACGATCATAGAAAACCCAGTTGAAACAACTACCGACAATAATAAAAAAACGGTTTTAGTTCCTTCTGTAAAAAATGAAGACCCGGTTAAAAAAGAGGTGGTGAGTGTGCCTGTTATTAAACAGGAAAATAAAGTCAAAACAAAAATTACTCCGCCAACTATTGAACAAAAATTTACAAGCCGGGAAAAGATTTTTAATAAAGAAATTCCCCTGACCGGGGATTCCATCGAGCTTCGTTTTTATGATGATGCCATAGTGGATGGCGATTCGATCTCGCTTTTTCTCAATGGCAAACTGATCTTTGAGCACATTCGCCTTACAGAAAAAGCATATGTTGTAAAACTATCAGTAAATGATCTGCAGGAAAGTAATGAATTGACCATGGTAGCCGAAAACCTGGGAACCATTCCTCCAAATACTTCTTACATGGTGGCTTTAGTGGGTGATAAACGTTACGATGCCCAATTAGCCAGTACGGAAAACAGCAGTGCGATGATCAGGCTGAAGAAAGAAGCCCACCCCAACCCTCCCGAAGGGAGGGAGTAGTAACCGCACAGAACTTTATATTTGATTCATTCATTATTTGAACAAAAAATTTCAGGGCTGAAAAAGTTCAATATTTTTATTCCGGGCAAATAAATTGGGCTCTGTGGTTGGATGGCCTTCCCTTTGGGAAGGTCGGGATGGGCTACACAACCACATTCACCATCTTATTCTTAGGCCTCACCCACATTCCCTCTCCAAAGGAGAGGGAGGCCAAGCAATAACAATTAATCAACTTTTGTACTAACAAATCATCAATGTAATTTTATGAAACTACATTTATCATTTTTCCTTTTACGTAAATTATCTTTTTGGGATTCTTTCCTTGCAGCCATTTTTTAACAACATCATTTGCCAGCACAATTTCTTCAACCTGTTGTTGCGTGGCATCGAGTGCGATGGTTAATTCTGTTCTTGTTTTACCATTGATGGCAACGGGGTAAGTTTTGGAAGATTCTTTTATGTATTTTTCTTCAAAACTTGGATAAGCCGCGTCAAGTATTGAAACCTCACCCAAACCCTCTCCAAAGGAGAGGGCTTTGGAACTTCTTAATTGCTGGTAAAGTTCTTCGGCAATGTGAGGTGCGTAAGGAGCCAGTAAGATCAGCAAGGGTTCAAGAACAGAACGCTTGTGGCATTTGAGATCTGTCAATTCATTTGTTGCGATCATGAATGCACTCACGCTGGTATTGAAAGAAAACCGTTCTGTATCTTCTTCAATTCTTTTAATCGCCTTATGCAATACTTTTAATTCCTCATTGGTTGCAGCTTCATCAGTTACAATCAAGCCTTTTTCCTCATCTACAAACAAACGCCAGAATTTTTTTAAGAAGCGATGAACGCCTTCAATACCTTTTGTATCCCAGGGCTTGCTCATTTCCACAGGACCCAAAAACATTTCATACATGCGGAAAGTATCTGCGCCGTATTTATCTACAATATCATTAGGATTAACTGTGTTGAATTTTGATTTGGACATTTTTTCAACTTCGGCGCCGCAGATATATTTGCCATCTTCTAAAATAAATTTTGCATTTGCATATTCAGATTTTGACTTCTTGAAAGCTTCTATATCTAATTCAACTCCGTCAACAATGTTTACATCAACATGTAACTGGATTTGCCCCATATCGGAAAAATGTTCGATAGGTTTTATTCCATTAAATTCATTATAATTTGAGGTTATGAAATTTGCCAATTGAAAAAAGTTGTCTTCAAACTGAAGTATATATTTTAATGAAACAAAAATTGGAGAATCAATCTTTGCTTTCAATTCATCACTTACATTACCTTGCCAAGAGTAACTAAATCTATATACAAACCTGCTACTCCCCTGTATCATTCCCTGGTTCACCAATCTTTTATAAGGCTCATCATGGCCGATGTATCCAAGATCATACAAAGCTTTTGTCCACATGCGGCTGTACAGCAAATGCCCCACTGCATGTTCCGTTCCTCCAATGTAGAGATCAACCTGTCCCCAGTAATCGGAATACTTCCTGTTACAAAATTCTTTTTCATTATGTGGATCCATGTAGCGAAGAAAATACCAACTGCTGCCTGCATAACCGGGCATGGTGTTGGTTTCCCTCACCCCCTGCCCCCTCTCCACAAGTGGAGAGGGGGTATGTGCATCCAGCTCCATTTTAATTTTGTTTCTTACTTTATATGGATCTTTAAAAACTTCTTCATTGTTAAATCGAATAACATTAAAACCTATCTGCTTTAGAGTCTCCGTTCGCATCTCATCATATTTCTTTTGCTCTTCAGTTTCATGGTAGCCTCCATCAATCTCAACAATCAGTTTATCCTGCAATGAAACAAAGTCAACAATATAAGCTTCAATTGGATGCTGTCTCCTGAACTTTACACCTAACTGACTATTCCTTAACAAATCCCATATTGCTTTTTCTGCTTCTGTATATTCTTTGCGCATTGTTCTTGCTAATTCATATTGAACAGGCGTATGAACCATATACTTTGGAACATTTGCGGCTCCTACTTTCCCCTTCTCCACTTGTGGAGAAACGTTAGGGTTGAAGTTCCCCTTCTCCACTTGTGGAGAAGGGTTAGGGATGAGGTCAGGGATGAGGTACCACTCCGGTATGTTAGCCAACGGACCCTCTCCCTCAGGTCCGGGTTTATAAGTTTCAACATGCGGTAATTCCAATGGCAATTCTTTTTCATCAAGAGGATAAGCAATTCCGTTCTTCCAGGTAATGGGAAACGGTTCGCCCCAGTATCTCTGGCGACTGAATGCGGCATCCCGCATTTTATAATTCACTTTTCTTTCACCAATCCCCGACTCTTCTAATTTTTTGATCACCACTTCAATCGCATCCTTCATCACCATCCCATCCAGAAAATCTGAATTCATTAAAATGGCATCTTTTGTTGGGTTCGCTTCTTCACCATTATAATGTGAGCCGATAATATTTGTGATCTCCAGGCCAAAATGTTTTGCAAACTTGTGATCCCGTTCATCGCCACAGGGCACCGCCATGATGGCTCCCGTTCCATAACCGATCAACACATATTCACTGATCCAGACCGGGATTTCCTTTCCGCTGAATGGATGAATGCAATAAGCCCCGGTAAAAACTCCGCTGATCTTTTTCTCAGCCATTCTTTCTCTCTCACTCCTGCTTTTTGCATTGGCAATGTATTCTTCAACCACCTCCTTTTGTTCCGCTGTTGTTATTTGTTCCACTAATTCATGTTCAGGTGCGATGACCATAAAGTCAACTCCGAAGATGGTATCTGGACGGGTAGTGTAAACTTTAATAGAAGCCCCCTCTAAATCTCCCCCTGGGGGGGAGACTTGTGAAGACCCTGACTTTTTAGGGACTGAGGGAAGACTTTTCAACTTATCAATTATATCAGCAATCACTTTATCAATATCTGTTCTTACTTGTTCATTTGTATATCGGAACTCGGTAAAACCATTTTCCTTTAAAAATTGTGTTCTTGCTTCATCATATTTTTTTATTTCGGGATCATTATGATAACCTCCATCAATTTCTATTGTCACCAATTTATCCAGACAGGTAAAGTCTGCCATATATGAACCAACGATATGTTGCCTGCGAATATGAAATCCCGTTTGATTATTTCTCAATCTTTCCCACATCATCATTTCTTCATGCGTTGGATTTTTTCTTTTCTCCTCTGCTAATTTTTTTGTTAAGTGATATAAAGAAGATTGTGCTGTTCTATAGCGAGGCCCTGTGTGTTGGCTCTCCTTCCCCTCAGGGGAAGGCCGGGATGGGGCTTTGATTCGAAACAAGATCTCTGCCCCCTGGCTTTTCCCGATCCAGTTCGTTTGCATCTCCTTCATCGCTTCACTAAAATCCACTGTCTGCAAGCCTTCCAGCAAACGATCAGCATATTCTGTTATTCTTAAATACCATTGACGCAATTTCTTTTTTACAACCGGGTAACCGCCGCGTTCACTTACACCATTAATCACTTCATCATTGGCCAATACTGTCCCCAATGCTTCACACCAGTTCACCTCACCATAGCCGCAATAAGCAAGACGATATTCCATTAAAATGGTTTGCTGCGTAAATTCATCGAAAGATTTCCAATCAGCAGCAGTGAACGTGAATGGTGAGTGGTGAGTGGTGAGTGTGATACTCGGAAGTTGAAATTGAGAATTGGGGACCGGATGATTGATATTTCCTTCTTCTTGAAAAATATCGATCAATATCTTAAGCCTTTCAGCCTTTGCGTTCTTCCGGTTGTACCAGCTATCAAACAATTGTAAAAAGATCCATTGCGTCCATTTATAAAATTTCGGATCGCTGGTTTGCACTTCCCGGCTCCAGTCAAACGAAAAACCGATATTATCTAATTGTTTGCGAAAATTGTTGATATTATTTTCTGTTGAAACCTTCGGATGGATCCCATGCTCAATAGCATATTGCTCGGCCGGCAAACCAAAAGCATCGTAGCCCATCGGGTGCAGCACATTAAAACCTTTCAGCCGTTTGAACCGTGCGTAAATATCACTTGCAATATAACCAAGCGGATGCCCCACATGCAGCCCGGCCCCGCTTGGATACGGAAACATATCGAGTACATAATATTTGGGCTTGCTGCTTTCATTACTTACTTTATAAACATCATTCTTCTTCCACCACTGCTGCCATTTTTTTTCAATATCACGAAATTTATATTCCATACTTCTAACTTCTATATTCTTTATTCTCTGTTTTTTTATTTATGTTCCCAGCTATAGTGCTGCTATCATCGTTCCTTGCGTCGCACTCTTCAACACCAGTAAGTCTTATGGGCTAAAGAAAATTCTTCGTGATCTTTCTTAGTGTCTCTTGTGGTTCAAAAAAAAGGGCACAAAGAACAGAAAGACGAAAGGAGCGTCGCAATCCCGCTGAAGCGTGACTGAATAAAGATGTGAAAGAAGATTTAAAAAAAATTCATCTTTCATTTCATTAGCCTGCTTCCGGCAATATAAAACAATTGCCTTCGTTTTTGGAAATGACAAAAATACGCATTGTCTCACTAGTCAGGATAAATCTGTTATTTTTGCCCGCCTGAACGTACATATTTTGGTATGTGCAGCGGAACCCATAAATTCAAAATTCTGCATCATGAGTCAATCCGGAAAAGCATCGATCAAACGCGGAAAGCCCTCTTACTTCATGGCTATTTTAGGAGTTACCATTGTGCTCTGCCTGTTTGGAATTATTGGTTTGCTTACGATCAATTCCCGCAAGCTGATACAAAATCTGAAAGAAAGCGTAGAGGTACATGTATTCCTGAAACAAAATATCAAAGACAGTTCAAGGATCAACCTTCAGAATTATATTGCATCAAAACCTTACACAAAAAACATAAAGTACACCGATAAAGAAACCGCAAAGAAAGAATGGCTGAAAAGCGGCGGCGAAGACTTCACTGAATTCATTGATAACAGCCTGTTACCGCCAAGCATCGATTTTACTTTAAAAAATCAATATGTGGATTCAGCGCAATTGAGCAGCATACAGGCCGACATCGCTCAAAATCCGATCGTAGATGAAGTTCGTTTTCCCAATGCAGTGGTGAACTCGATGATGAAAAATTTCAGGAATATAGGAATCGTCCTGGCGGTCGTTGCCATCCTGATTGCAGTCATGGTGATCATTCTTATTGATAATACCATTCGGCTCGCTATGTTCAGCAATCGTTTCTTGATAAAGACTATGCAAATGGTGGGCGCTACAAGATGGTTTATTGCCAGGCCCCTTGATGTGAGGGCCATTGTAAATGGAGCTGTCAGTGGTGTGATTGCAACTGCTATTGTTTATTTTTTATTGGTGCTGGCTGAAAACTTTTTTGACGGCTTCAAAAAACTGCATGATACAAATATGATGATCCTGCTGGCTTTTGTCCTGATCATCTTAGGTATCAGTATCACATTGTTCAGCACTCATCGCAGTGTTATAAAATACCTTCGTATGAAACTGGACGACCTTTATTAACTGATAATTTATCAGATGATAGATGATAATTATTAGATAAGTCCCCTAAAAATATCATCTATCCATTATCAACTATCATCTATTTCATTATCTTGCACCATTCAATGACAAATCTTTATGGCTGAAAAGAAATCTGCTCCTGCTTCAAAAGAAACGAAATCATTCCCCATTTTTGAAAAGGATAATTATCTCTGGATGCTTGGTGGCATTGTGATTATGGCCATCGGGCTGATTTTAATGGTGGGAGGCAAAAGTGATGATCCAAACCAGTTTCATCCTGAACAAGTTTACAGCACTACTCGCATTACGGTTGCTCCTATTTTAATTCTTGCCGGGCTAGTTGTGGAGATATTCGCCATTTTCAGAAAACCAAAGGGATAAATGGACATTCTCCAGTCAATTATTCTGGCGATCGTTGAAGGCCTCACTGAATTTCTCCCTGTTTCCAGCACAGCGCATATGAAGTTTACCAATCCGCTGATCGGTGTAAGCCCTACCCCTTTTACCAATATGTTTGAAATAGTGATCCAGTTGGCTGCTATTTTATCTGTTGTTTTCGCTTATTCAAAAAAATTCTTTGATTTCAAACATTTTTCATTTTATATCAAACTGGTCATAGCAGTAATTCCGGCGCTTATTGCCGGTGTATTATTAAAAAAATATATCGACACCGCTTTGGACAATCTGAAATTCATCGCCTGTGTTATGATAGGAGGAGGTATCATTCTTCTTTTTATCGATAATCTTTTTAAGGAAAATGCAATTGATGAAGAAAAAAACATTTCTTATCCAAAAGCATTTATCATTGGTTGCTTCCAGGTTCTTTCTGTCCTGTTTCCGGGGCTTAGCAGGAGTGCCGCCACCATCATCGGGGGAATGAGTCAGAAACTAACCAGGAAACTTGCAGCTGAATTTTCTTTTTTTCTTGCCGTACCGACAATGATCGCTGCATCTGCAAAAAGTTTTTATGATGTTTACAAAGAATATCCCGAAGTGCTTGTAAGAAACAATATGACCACATTGGGGATTGGTGCTGTGGTCTCATTCGTTGTTGCACTCTTAAGCATTCGTTTTTTTATCAGCTATATTCAAAAACACGGTTTCAAACTCTTTGGATTTTACAGGATACTATTGGGAATGATCATACTTATTCTTCTTTTTACCGGCATTATTCATAACAATTAGTTCAAATTAACTATTGCTATTTTGATTCGAATCCTTTAACTATGTCAAAAATAACTACATGAAAAAGAACCTTGCCAGAACCTGTATTGCGCTTTGCTTTATTTTCTCTGTCTCTTCCTGCACAGACTATGGAGACAAAAGCTCAAAAGGACATATTGATGTTTATTATAAAGACGGCATCAGCCAGGAAACAGCGCAAAAAACTGCAGACTTTTTATTTGAGATTGACAGTTTGTCCAATAATACAACCACTCAAAAAAGTTTTCAGTTGGCAAAAAAACAGGATACTATTTGCTTTCGTATGGTAACGGATCCAAAAAAGCTGGGTACCGTAACTGATGATAATTTTTATACGATGGCAAACCTCCTTTCGGATTCTGTATTCAATAATGCACCGGTAAACATTGAATTAACAGATAATCATTTCAAAACCATTCGGAACCTGACGTTTGTCAAAATGGATCTGAATAACATCAAATAAATTCTTTCATACTTTTCCCAGGCTAATAGTAACAGTACTGGTTTTATTTTCCGGTTCCTTTCTTTCAAATCATTATTTTTATTGTTAAAGAACCTGACATGCAAACTGCTTCAAAAAAAGTGATTAATGGTTGGGCCATGTACGATTGGGCCAATTCAGTTTATAATCTTGTTATTACTTCTACCATCTTCCCGGCGTATTATGAAAGTATTACCGGCGACGGGAATGATAAAACAACAACGGATTATGTTCATTTTCTTGGGAGAGATTTTATAAATACGGCCTTATATAATTATGCATTGGCTTTTGCCATGCTTATCGTTGCATTTATTTCGCCTTTGCTTTCTTCCATCGCAGATTACAAAGGCAACAAAAAAAACTTTTTAAATTTCTTTCTTACCATGGGCAGCATTGCCTGTGCCGGGTTATTTTTTTTTACAAATAAAACCACACTCTATATTGGCATTATTGGTATGATCCTTGCCTGCGTTGGTTTTTGGGCCAGTCTTGTATATTATAATTCATATCTTCCTGAAATTGCCGCACCCGAAGACAGGGACAGGGTAAGCGCGAAAGGATTTACTTACGGATATATTGGCAGCGTAATATTGCAGGTGATTTGTTTTGTATTTGTTTTTTATCCGCAAATACTTGGCGGCAATAAAGATTCGATCATTCAATTCCAGGCATCTTTTTTATTAGTAGGTGTCTGGTGGTGGGGTTTCGGTCAGTTTTCTTTAAGCCGTTTACCAAAATCGGTACCAGCCGGCTCCGGCGATCTTCAGCGTCATATTCTTTCAAAAGGATACAGGGAATTGCAAAAGGTATGGAACCAGTTGAAACATCTTGCGACATTAAAGCGATATCTATTCGCTTATTTCTTTTACAATATGGGTGTGCAAACCGTAATGCTTGCTGCCACACTTTATGGTAAAAGTGAATTACAGATCCCGACAGTTAATTTAATTATTGCTATTTTAATTATTCAGCTTATTGCTATCCCGGGAGCTTATGCCATTTCAAAACTTTCATCAATGATCGGCAATTTCAAAGCCATTATGGTGTGTATTGCTGTTTGGATCGTGATATGTTTTGATGGCTATTTGATTCCGAAGGGTGACATTATGCAATTTTATATCCTGGCAACGGTGGTAGGTTTTGTGATGGGGGGAATTCAATCACTAAGTCGTTCAACCTATTCCAAACTGATGCCGGTAACAAAAGACACAGCTTCATTTTTTAGTTTTTATGATGTAACCGAAAAGATCGGGATCGTTCTAGGCATGTTTAGCTTTGGCCTCTTTACTGAAATAACAAAATCTCAGCGATTCTCTGTTCTTGCACTGATGATCTATTTTATTATTGGTTTGTTATTACTATTGTATGCCAGGAATGCACAGGCCCGGGAAATGAATATTGTATCTTCTGATAACATGGTAAGTGAGCCCTCATGAAATTATACTCAATCAACACAGGTTATTTTAAGCTTGATGGTGGTGCCATGTTTGGGGTCGTTCCAAAAACCATCTGGAGCAAGATCAATCCGGCTGATGAAAATAATTTATGCAGCTGGGCCCTGCGCTGTTTATTGATTGAAGATGGAAAGAGATTAATACTTGTTGATAACGGCATAGGGAATAAACAAGATGCAAAATTTTTCAACCATTATTATTTGCATGGTAACGATACCCTGGATAAATCCTTAGGCAAATATGGTTTTCATCGTGATGATATAACAGACGTCTTTTTAACGCATTTGCATTTTGATCATTGTGGTGGTTCCATTGTTCGTGATGGAGATAAATTAATTCCGGCTTTTGAGAATGCAGTCTATTGGAGCAATAAATGGCATTGGGAAACAGCAACAAATCCAAATGAAAGAGAGAAAGCAAGCTTTTTGAAAGAAAATATTTTGCCAATAAAAGAGAGTGGACAACTGAAATTTGTTGGCGGATCGCAGATAGCAGATGACAGAAAAGAACTCCTGGTTAATCCGCCATCTATCATCCGTCATCAATCATTTATTATTCCTGAATTATTAATTTATATAGTTAATGGGCACACTGATGCCATGATGTTACCTCAAATTAATTACAATGGAAAGACGCTTGTTTTTATGGCTGATTTGCTTCCATCACAAGGTCACATTCCAATTCCTTATATCATGGCTTACGATATGCAACCACTTATTACGTTGAATGAAAAAAAATCTTTTCTAAAGGAAGCGTTGGAAAATAACTATATACTCTTTTTTGAGCACGATCCGAAATATGAGTGTTGTACTTTGCAACAAACTGAAAAAGGAATAAGGCCAAAAGAATTTTTCGGGCTTGATGAAATCAGTTAATGCGTCAGGCCGTTTTATGTGTCAGGCCGTTTGAACGGCCAGACGCATAAAAAAGGGCGGCCAATCAGCCGCCCTTCAGTTTGATAAGTGAGGTAAGCGGATAGCGAAGATTTTTACTGCTCATCATATCCACTTTTACTTTACCAACAACTATGGGGCTTTCAATACGAAGGGGCACCCGATTGGCATCATCAGAAACCCAGACAGTCATTTTTTCACCACCTTCAAAAATAGTTCCCTTAATAAGCAAAGGTTTAAACTTAAAAGCTTTAAACTTTCCATATTTTGTTTTAACTGTTTCTTTTCCCAAATACCGGATATACATATTAAACACGTCGTTATCGAGAAACATAGAAAATGGGATCTTATCGTCTGGTTTGTATTTGCTGAAATCGATGTTGCGTGCATAATAAACCGCACTCAATACATCCTGTATGCAATCCGGAACCTTAAAAACTCCCTCTGTTGTAACAGCGGTATTTGCATTGCGGTTGAAGGTTATATTCTCATATTTCTTATATCCACCTTCATCCACATTCCTTAAAAATTTCAACGGCTGCAGTGTAGCGGTGTCGATAAATGTTTCGTATTTATCTCTCACTTTATAGATCCAGTCATAAGAAGGATTTGTTTTTCCAACACCGGCAATATGATAAACCGGTCTTCCATTTATTTTTTCAAGAACGTTTGTAAATGTTGCATTGCCGGCATCAATATAAATTCCGGCCACAGCATAATAAACCGTATAAGAAATTTCTTCGCCTGCCTGGAATGAAGTATTCTTTATTCCGCAAAATTCGTCATCAGGAGCCTTTGCTTTTATTGTAAATGCCATGCATGCGAATGCGAGTAAACTCAATCCCTTAAATCCTTTCATTTTTATTTTTAAATATTTTAATGCTCACGATTAATAAACTGCCCGCTATAGCAGGTACAATTAAATTGATGAGCCAGATCGTTGCTGTTGCTATACTTATTCCCAAACTGTTTGCACTAAACAGTCCAAGTAAATTTAAGCTTACTTTACCACGAAGACCCAATTCAGCGATAGCAAAAGTAGGGATGACAGCCAGTACTAAAAAAATCACACTCACAGCCCCAAACGATTGCCACCACCCGATATGTACTTCGAATAAACGAAAAAGTAAAAAATATTGTACGACAAATACAATATACCGGATCGCTGAAAGAGACAACAATTTCAGAAGTAAAGTTGCACGAACAGTTTTCAAAGAATTGACTACCCATGCATAACGTGTATTATTTCTCAGTTTATCGACCAGCCCGGTCAATAAAGAAAGACGAAAATAAATTAGTGTTAAAATAAGCAAAGCAATAATAAGCCCGTATTGCAATACCTCGAGCCAAACTGAGGGATCAAGGCCATGCATGATTTCACTTTTCTCAATCTGCCCTTTGAGGCAAAGTAAACCGATCAATCCCGCAAACAAAGTAATAATAAGCTGGCTCATGCTGCAAACAACGGTAAGAGATACCGCCTGCAGACGATGACCTTCTTCAATGTATAACACCCTGCCTAAATATTCGCCTATCCGGTTGGGGGTATTTACGGAAAATGAGACCCCAGATAAAACAGCTCTGAAGGATCTCCAAAAACTGACGGGTTGAATATGTTGTATAGCAATTTTCCATTTTAATGCTTCGACGGACCAATTCATGAACATTAAGAAACCAACAACGACAAGATCCCATATTTCTTTGCTCCGGACGGATTGTTTGATTTTTAACCATGATGTTGCGAGATCAGGCTGGTGCCTTACTTGTTTGTAAATTGAAACAGATAACCAGATAAACAGTAACGGGCCAAGAAAATAATTGAGAAAGATTTTGATATTTTTGTTAAGGTTCATTTAATCGGTAAAAATACAGCCCTGTTTGCAAAAGCCTCTTAAAATAATTCTTGGTATCGATCCCGGCACCCTCATGATGGGCTATGGAATTATTGAAGTGCAGAATAATATTCTTCATTTAAGGGAAATGAATGTGCTGAAGCTTTCAGGAAAAAAAGATAATCATGAACGTCTG
>JBIOGV010000006.1:0-34811 GCA_044448365.1 Chitinophagales bacterium | reverse complement strand
TTGGTAGACGCATGGAGGTAGATATTTGAAATTAATATTTGAACAATTTAATTGCCCAGATGGCGGAATTGGTAGACGCGCCAGACTCAAAATCTGGTGTCCGCAAGGATGTGCAGGTTCGATTCCTGTTCTGGGCACTTTATAGGAATTTAGGAAATTTTGTTTAGTATTATTTTTTTTATTGTCCTCCAAAACCCGCTTCAGTGGCAGTATTTCGGAGAATACAGAATTAATATAACCGGTTCGAACTGTGTTTTTTCCTTGGAATACACAATACCTTTGGGAAATACCAACTTCTGAAGACTTCGCTTTTTGTCAAAGTCTGATGAAACCAAAAGTTGGCTTATGTTTTCAGCGATAGCAAGTCCTTTTTTAATAGTTTTCTTAAGGTTCGAACTGATAAATGATTTCTGGTGAAATTCTTGCTCGATGTTCCGGACATCTTCGGAATATTTTCGTGAGACTTTTTCATAAAGAACCTTGTCTATCTCACCGACTGCATATCGCTCCTCTACTTTTTCTAATAAATTTGTAAATCGTCAGCAGAATCTGGACTGAAAGTTAGATAACTTTAGAGACAGTTTTATGCCTGACTTAATAACGCATTTTCCCACCAATTGCATGCTAATAATCTAAAATTCTGCTTAAATCTTCTACCAGTAGAAGAAGAAAAAAAGAAATGATTGTATGTCTCTGGATTTTGAGAAATCTGCTGCTAAGGGTAATGAGATGCTGAATATGCTTGCGGAAGATCTGAAAGTTCCCAGGGACAAAGCCGGACGTATTCTTCGTGCTGTTTTGTACGCAATGCGCAGTCGTATTAAAAGCGAATTGAATTGCTGAAAAATAAAAATCCTCCCGAGCTGTCGGAAGGATCAGTAATCTGTATTGTATGTTTACTGGCCTTCTTCAATCAGGAAGGTTATGGGTTGTTTGCGATAAGCCTTTACATTCCGTCCGTTCTGAATTGCCGGCTTCCACTGGGGGCCTTTTTTGATAACTCTCATCGCTTCATCTTCCATTCCATAACCATTCCTGGTAAGAGCCTTTACATCACTTACATTTCCCTCCATGTCCACTACGAACTGAACCCAAACTATGTAACTGCCGGGAGGCGCTCCGTTTTCGGCAACAACATCAGCATGCAGGTTCCTTTCCAGAAATTTATACCAGGCTGGATCCCCACCGGGAAATTGGGCCTCTATTTCAACTTTCTCAAAAATTTTATTTTCTTCCTCATTCTTTCTTTCTACGATCACCTTCTTGCCCTGATCTATTATCTGCGTGGGCGTCGCTATGTTTTCATCCTTTACACCTTCCTGGTTCACCACATCAATCTTCTTTTCTTCGAGCTGCCTGTTTTCCTGGATCACCTCCTTTACTTCCTCATCTTTTACAATTTTAGGAGGAGTGAACTTCGCCATCGCAACCTTGGGTTCTGGAGGTGGTTTGGGAGGAGTTGGTGGAACTTCGGGTTTCTTTTCTTCTGCCTTTGCTGCCTTTATTTCCTGCAATGTGATTTCTCTTACTTTATAACCCTTATTGTTCTTCGTCTGAAAAGTTTTAGCCGTAATTGATCCCAGCATGACCAATATTCCAACAGAAGCGGTGACGACTAAAGCCCTTAAAACGCGCTCATAATAAGTTCTTCTCAGGTCATAAGCGCCATAGTCCTTATTACGACCATCAAAGATCAGATCAATAATATCAGCATTCAATATTTTGTTTGCCTCCATGGACTAGTTCCGTTTTTATTGAGATGCGACTACGCTAAATTTTCACAACTCTTTTACTTTTATGATGTCCTCACTGACAGTTCTTCTTCACTGCTAATTTAATCATTGCATGCCGTTTTTTACATGACTTATCATCATCGCGTCGAGGACAAAGACATAGTTTTTATGCCTAGGATCCGGGATCGCCTTCATTATGACAGCAATGCCTCTTCCCTGCTCAATGCAAGGCCAGCATATGCAGCTTGCAGAAAAAGTTTTCAGCTCAGAGGATTGTAGCTTCGCGTAATGAAGTTGTTCACAATTCCTCAATTGATAGCATCCCTAAAGTTTATCAGCGGATAGAGAATAGGCAACTAGTTGAAAAATTAATTCTCATCCCAGATTTAGAAAATGGATTTACTATATCATTCAAAAACCGGAAACGATTTTTTAATCAGAATTTAAGATTAAATGACATCTTACCTGAACTAATGATAAATTTTTGGAAGAGAGTAAAGACTACGTTAGACGCAATTCTTTAACCATCATTTCATGGAAAAGCAATGCAGTGTAAGCGCCCCCCTTTTTCCGGCCCATCAAAAATAGAGTTTTCAATTAATTGGAGCTATTTCCCCTTCTCAAAAGTGAACTCACCGGTGAATTCACCGAACCCTCATTCCGTCGAAGTCACATTTCTTGTATGTCATCAAAACAAAATGGGCTTTTCGTTAGTGTCAGTTTTCTGCCTGACTTAATAACGCATTTTCCCAACCAATTGCGTGCTAATAGTCTAAAATTCTGCCTAAATCCTCTACGAGTAAGTTCGAACTCTGACTAGTTCTGTGCACAAGGGTTTTCCGATGTATAATTGGAGACACAGGCTTCAACTCATTTGGCTATATTCATTTTATTCTTTCAAACATCTAACACTTAAATTGATTAAGCATTCGCATCTGAAAACGTCGCGTTAGCAACTGTGTTTGTATTGGATCTTAAATAAAACGATGGAACATTCACCTATTCGACAAAAAAACATTATGCAAAAGTTGTGGCTTTAAAGATTAAGAATAATACAAAAAGATTAAGGACCTATGCAACCAGGTTTGTTGTTCGATTCCTGTTGGGACTTCTTCGTCACCGTAGCTTTAGTGAAGGTGGCATGCTTCCATTGAAGCTTTACGTCAGTGTGCTTATGCTTCTGCATATATTGAAACCGACCTTAGTTCCTTAGCAAGATCATGAACCGCTTTTTCTATTTTTTTTGCCTGCTCGAGAGAAGGATGTTTTACTCCCGACGCATATTGTCTGAGTAGCCCTGGGTTCATTCCTGCTAATTCAGCAATCTTGGATTGTTTGAGAAAATTATACTCTTCAAAAAATACAGTCAGATCATAACTGTGTTCAAAGTCAGCATTTTGGACTTCATGAAAATCTTTCAGTAATTTTTTCATTTTCCTTTCCAGCGCATCAATATTAGCAGCGAAATCAGTGACTAGATTATCCTTGTAATTCACACGACCCCATATTTTACCTTTGCTTTTTTCAATGATCAGTAAAAGTTTCATATTTTAATAAATTTGTGATTTTGCGAACTTATTTTAATCCTGCCTGTTTTAATATAGTATTCAATGTTCCTTTTGGTATATCTCCTCCGTGTACCGGAACAGTTACTTTTCCTTTTTTTTCGGATGTTCAAGTTGTAAATGACTTCCCTTTTGCTCTTTTTTAATCCAGCCGTCTTGCCTTAAAATTTTAAGCAGTTGCCGCACAATCATATACAAAGGTAGCAATTTTGCTACTAATATAATATATCTTTTTTTGAAGGTAATCCTGGAGCTGGTTTTTAATTCCTCAGTGAACGTTTCCCAATTAATCGAAGGTTATAGTCCTTAACCGAGGCTAAATCTTCGACCAAAAAGTTCTCACTCCGGCCTGTCAGTTCTCCCATCAAACTCATCTTTAGCCAGATGAATCATTCATTTTTTAACATCTATCCATTTAACTCAAATTACAAACGTCAAATTTGAAAGAGATGATTTTCTCTAAAACAAGATTATTAGTAAGAATACCTGCCATTGAAAATGAGCTGGTTATTTTAAATAAAAAATATTTTTCTTAAAATGCTTGCATTAATAAAAACATCAGGTTAGGTTTGACTTCAGAAAACCACATGTATCCACGGAAAACTACGATGAGCATCTGTACCATTTTCTCCTAAAAAATTCCCGGATCACGGTACAGTCACGTTGAAAGAAACTAATCAAATTTTTTGAACAGATTGAATACGGATTTTCACAAAATCCGGATTTAAAATTTGACCCTTAGAAAATAATTCTATATGGATATTTACAGGCATAAAGAAACACTGTTGAAATGGATTTGTTCATGCCAAACGGCTCAGCAGCTTGATCTGTTTACAAGGTTAGTAACGGAATTTGAGGTAACCAGGTTCCATGATAAAATAGAACCAGGTGAAATAGAAGAGGTGAAAAAAGAGCTTTCTGCTGCAATCGTTGAACAGCGTGTTATTCTTGCTGGTAAAAGAAAGCCCATGCGATTAGCAACTCATTACATGGTCCTTCCAAATGAGCCGGCTATATGTCTTTCCTAGTATAGATACTTCTCGCTGTCACGAGAACTCATCCTTTTTTCCTGGACTTGCTATTAAGGTCGGGACCCCTGATAAATCAGGGTATCATAAATATGCTGAGTGGGCCTTCCATTCTGAAACATTAAGTATACTGCATATATATTTTTTGTAACCGGATCCCAATGACTGGTAGTGACAGCAGAATCAATTTGAAACTTCCTGCCTCTTCCGTCATCTGGCGCCAGGTTTACAACACTGACTAATAGATTCGTATTCGGATCGAAAGTTAATAATGGTTCAGTGGAGCCAAATCCTGTTGCTCCGCCACCGGTAAGACAAACAGGTTGTGCAAGAATGTCAAATATCACAGAAGAGGGGCCATAAGTTACCGTGCCAACCTGGCCCCATGGGTATGATGGAGGTCCATCTGCTATACCAAAAGCACCCCATCCATCGGTTTCAATATCGAGATTATATTCACCGTCGTATTTATTTCTTACTGATGGGCTTATCATTAAATGATTCCATTGTTCAATGGGTACAGAGGCGGTTTTTATAGTAACAGGAAGGACATATGTCTGTGTAGCATCCATTTTGGTGAAATCAAATTTCACATACATGCTATCCAATCTTTGGCCGGCGGGGATAGTCCTGTTCCACCCATTAAGAACTGTGTAATCGCTATCCGGCATCAACTGATAATTAGTTGAGTTAGCCGTGTTATAATCAGTAAGATAAACAGAATCTATTGCAAAAGTTGCAGTCACTGAGGTTCCTAATGTATGAGGAGATGCCAGGTTAATATAGAAAGGTATGTTTGCTGAAGGTACTGCTGTATATGAAAAAGATACAACAGTATTGTTGTTTGCAGCGGCCAAAGGAAGCTCAACAGATGCTCCTGCTGTCGAAAAATCAATATTGTGATTGCTGTTCTTCAGGCATGAGGTAAAACCAAATAGTATCAGTAACAACCAAATGATGATTGATGTCTTTGCCCCTCTATTTACTGATCGGTTATTTTTTTTCATTTCTATTTTCGATCATTTTCGGTTTTTTAATCAGATCAATATCGGATTGATGAATTTATAAATCAGGTAAACCATCATTGCATCCAGAATATTTTACTGGCAAACGGATCTACTAAAGAACCCCCGCCGGCAGACCATGCCGCATTATTGCTGGTCAGTTCTTCCAATGGATAATAATACCTGAATGGCATGTGAGTTTGCGTATTTGTAGGGCTGTTGGATACGGGCACAATAGGATATCCCGAATTCATACTTGAATTAAATGTTCTTCTCCAGTCGTTGTAAGGCTCCACGACATTGATACTATTTAGCGCAGCCCATTTCTGCGTTAGGATAGTATGAACCAGGCTATCAGAACTTGCGCCCAACGGAAATGCTACAAAAGGAAGATTTTGACTATAATAAGCAGCCGCGTAACTATCAGCAGCCGCTGTATTTCCACCTACACCCAAATATTCATAGGAACTGACAATACCATCCTGATATAATAATTGCGCTGACGCATTCCCGCCCGGTAGCCAGCCACGAACTGTAGCCTCCGCTTGAATAAAATAACTTTCTGCAGCTGTCATCATTACCGCAGATTGTGCAGGGCCTTTAAGAATGCCGGGTCCTATGTCTGATGAACCGCCTGTTATAGTACTTTGTGAGCCGCAATAATTTCCAGCAAAGTCTGTAAAGTCAGGTGGCAAAATAGGTAAATAGAATGCGGGACTTGTTGGTTTGATATTTCTTGGTGTATAAAAATATGATAGTCTTGAATCCTGTGTGCTCACATAAAAATCAATAGCTGCCTGGTTAGCTCCAAACTCGCCAACTCCTGCATTAAGATTACCTGAAGGGCCTACTCCAAAAGCAGCCCAAATATTACCGGGTTGTGAAGGATTATAGCCTGGATTTACCAATGCATCGGTATTTAAATAACCATAAGAAAAAGTATTATTGATTTCGGTAGCTATATAAGATTGTTTTGTTGATACATTCGATTCGTTCACAAGAAGCCTGAGTTTAATAGTATTTGCAAATCGCAGCCATTCTTTCATATCACCACCAAACATTACATCGTCATTAGTTGGCAATATGATAGCTGCATTATTCAAGTTGGCATGGATGTCTGCGATTGCGATATCTAATTTTGCAGTAAGACTGTCATAAATATCACTACCGGGATCATAAACCGGATAAAAGTTTTGAGATGCCTTTAAAGCCTGGGAATAGGGTATATCATTGTACAGGTCAACAAGGTTTTTAAAGCATATACATTCAAGAATATTGGCAATATCACGGTAATTAGAATTGGC
The DNA here is from genome assembly GCA_044448365.1 of Chitinophagales bacterium. Lineage (GTDB taxonomy): Bacteria > Bacteroidota > Bacteroidia > Chitinophagales > Chitinophagaceae > VBAU01. The sequence goes on along the minus strand of JBIOGV010000006.1, from coordinate 28,177 downwards.
TGCAGTTTGTGATGCCTGAACTAAAGCATTGAAATTCGTTAATATTCCATAATAATTATTCCAAAGCTGTGGCCCGGTGTTGGTCATAACGTAGTCGAAAATATTGGTTAAAAGAGAAGTGCCCGGCTGACCATTCCAATAACCTTCCCATACTGCTAACGAGGAATAAGCAAGAGAATTGGTTATATCCGTTATACCTGTTATGGTTGCGGGCAATATCAATTGCGGAGTCACTCCATTTGTAGTTGGTGCGTTAGGATTATTCTGAAGATTGGATAGATAATTTTTTGAACAGCTAATTATTGTTATTGTTACAATTAATATCAGTGTTCTTTTCATGTCTTAAGCATTAGTAATTTTCAATTAAAATTTAAGACTTGCGGTTAATGTATATTGCCTGGTGGGGGGTAACTGATAGGCAGTATTTAACCCCAAACCATTACTGTTACTATAGTTAAATTCAGGATCTGTAAAATGATTTTCTTTAGGCCTAAACATGAATACATTATTACATAGCGCTGTGAGTTTTGCACCTTTAATAATATTTTGACCGGATATCAGTTTTGCAAAATCATAGGTCAGACTGATTGTACGCACTTTCCAGGCAGCTGCATTTTCTATATATGACGTGCCGGCTGATCTGTAAGGACTATCAAACAACCCCCAAAAGCTTATGTTTCCATCCTGGGTATAGACATTTGTATTGGGAACATATTTACCACTGCCCTGATCCAGGATCTCCGAATTCGGGAAAATAAAATTTTGGCGACCATTTTCCGTACTGTGCGTTGTTGAACCCGTGAAATCCATGTTTTGTTCTGCATTGTTGTAGAATACATATCCACCTCTGTAATCAGCAATTATCTGTAATCTAAATTGTTTGTAACGAAAAGATGGTGTCAATCCTAATATATATTTAGGTGTTGTTCTTCCAGCAGCAACTAAATCAGGACTCAGAGAAGGATACCCGGTAATACCATCTACTATCACTTTACCGTTTGCAGGATCACGATTAAGATCAGAAACATACATTTGGGGAAATGTCATTCCAACAATGGCTTCGTTAGAATTACCGATATCAGCTTGCAAAGTTTTAGTGCTTCCGGTACTATAAAGACTTATCACCTTTGTGGTCTGGATGGAGAAATTGGCCGCAAGATCAAAATCAAAATCCTTGTTCTTTATAATGAGAGCTTTTGTATCAAATTCCCATCCCTGGGAAATGGTATTGGCCGCATTCACGTTAGCCGATGTATACCCTGTAGAAGAAGTAACGATTATCGGGAATAACTGGTTGGTGTTAACATCATAATAATAAGTGGCTCCCCCTGATATCCGGTTATTAAGAAATCCAAGTTCGATGCCTATTTCTTTTTCATTGGTAGCTTCCGGTATATTGGCAGGGTTATTATATTGGCCGTTTAGTGAAACTGAAGTTACAGCACCATAAGGATAGCCAGGTGACACATTGAAGGTATTAAAAATGCTGAAAGGAGCTAAAGTTATCTGCCCGGTATGGCTGTAAGCTGCTCTTATTTTTCCATAACTCAACATTTTTTTATTTCTCAAAGAAGCAATCATATCAGTAAAAACAACAGCAGCATCTACTCCATACACATTGTAAGAATTATTACCTGTAGCTAACAACGAAGAATAGTCTTTTCTGAAATCACTATGTACAAAAAGATAATTCTTATAAGATAACTCAAGGTCTGAAAAATAACCGATCAATCGTTCTTCCTGAACAAGGTGATATACACCAGGGATACCATAGTAATAACTTATATTATAGAGGTTCGGTATAGTTAACCCGCTTGTCTGGCCTTGCTGAGGATTTCCGCTAACAATAGGTGCTCCATTGATTGACCCAACATTGTTTCCAACCCATTGTTCCTGGGTATTCGAAAATCTATCCCAGATAGTGTTGCCAACAAGCAGCTTTGCAAGGATATCAGTCCCAAATTTATGGCTAAAGGTAGCGATCACATCCTGTTGTATTCTTTTTGACAATAAAGTTTCATTTACCACTGCGCCGGGAATACTGCCAAAAGAAGGAGTTCCGCCGGTAATTGCATAAACCGGGTTAGCAATAGCCCAGGGGCTGAACAATGCTGCATTTCTGTAACCTTCATAAACAGTGTTGGTTACTTGTGCACTTATCCTGTAAGTCAAATCGATCCAGCTTGCGGGTTTTAAGTTGAGTGAAACGACACCCTGAACATTATCCTGTTTGGTTATATTTCTTGAATTAGCGATTTGCCAGTATGGATTAATATAAAACGCATTGTAATAATTATTCAAATTGCCCCATGAATCAGGAGATTGCCAATCTTTCAAAGCCCGTATAGGAATATTAGCAGGCGTATTTAATAAGGTCCAATAAATGGGCCAGCCGTATGTAATGTCGTTTCCTACAACATTGGTGTATTTGTGAGAATAACTGATTGAATAATCGTAATAAAATTTCCCGTAAGTTTTTTTACCGGCAAGTCTCACACTTGCTCTTTGTGATTCGTCATCGGGAACAACTCCTGTCACTTTCACATATTGAACGCCTAAGAAATTTGAATTTTGGGCATCACCTGTAGAAACAGAAAGATCTGTCTGGTTGGTAATTCCTGAAATCATAAATTGCTGGATAATATTTTTAGACTGGGCAGCATAAGGCACTGAATCAACCCGCCCGTTTTGATTAGGTACACCAATAAAATAAGGAGTTCCGCTAAAAGCGGGTCCGTAAGACTGGTTTTCAAAAGGTATATTATTCGGAAACCCGGTATAAGGATTTATAGCATTCAACTGGTAAGGCGTCCCGGCGAAAAATATACCTGTTTCATTTCCATAAGCACCAAATTGTTTTTGTAATGGGGGTAAATAAGAAATTCTTTCTACTGTTGTGGTTTGTGAAAAGCTAATACTTGGCTTGCCATTCTTGCTCCCTCTCCTGGTAGTTATCACGATTACTCCATTACTTGCTTCGGAACCATACAATGCAGCTGAACTTGCCCCTTTCAATACGGAAATATTATCAATGTCTTCGGGATTAATAGTAAAAACATAATCAGGATTTACTTCCATACCATCAACAATATATAAGGGCTGATTATCGTCAAAGAGATGCCTTTCTCCCCGTAATATCACACGGATCTGGGGATCTACACCATTATTAATAATACTCACCTGGGCACCGGAAACCTCGCCGACCAAAGACTGTACAGGGTTAATTGGCCTGGAAATATTTATAGTTTCTGAATTAAGGGTTGCAGTACTATAACCTAAAGATCTACTTTCCCTCTTTATCCCTAAAGCAGTATTGACAACTACTTCCGATAAATTTTCACTTAACCTGACAACTGGTATGATTAATTCTGAAGTATTGGTTACTTTAACTTCTTTCGTTTGTAAACCAACCCCGGTAACTACTAAAATGTCATCTATTTTAGCATCAATACTAAAACTGCCATTTTCATTTGCAGAAACGGTAGTTGTAGTGCTTTTAACTTTTACCGTAACAAATGGTACCGGGTTTCCGGTACTATCAATAATTTTACCGGTAACTTCATGTTTATGCTGAGCAATACCCCTGGTACTTAATAATATCACTATTCCTGTTATCAGACAGGCTAGTTTTCTCATGCGTCAGTTTTGAAAAATGAGTAAGAAATAATTATTTAAGATATGGAAGTACGATCAGGGTTAGACTAGTAAGTTAAGTAAAAATATCAACACGGAAAGCAGTGACCAATTTTCCAATCAGGGTTCCGGAGTTCTCATTTCTACAAAATACATATCAACATCTCCTTTATTCTTCGCTTCAATCTTACCGCGGTGCGTGCAGGTGAATTGATCTTTTACTTTATCATAAGTGTATTGTGAAATATTTATTTTTCCCGGAACTCCCGATTGCTCCATTCTTGCCGCCATGTTTACCGTGTCGCCCCAGATATCATACTGGAACTTTTTGATGCCTACTACCCCGGCTACTACTGGCCCGGTGTGAATGCCTATCCGTAATTCAAAATGAGGGAGATTCTTTTCCGTTCTTTCTTTCTTAAGATCTTCAACGGCATTTTGCATCGCAATGGCAGCTTGCACGACGTTTTCAGCAGTAGCCGTATTTTGTTCCGGTAGTCCGCCTGCGGCAATGTAGGCATCACCAATCGTTTTAATTTTTTCCAATCCGTATTGCTGCATGATGTGATCAAAGACGCTGAAATAAGTATTTATTTCTTTTACAAGTTCCTGCGCCGTCATTCTTTCTGCAACCTGGGTGAATCCTTTAATATCGCTGAACAGGATCGTCACTTCATCAAAAGATTTTGCAGTAGTATATCCCTTTTCTTTCAGCTCTTCTGCTACTTCTGAAGGAAGAATATTCAATAACAGCTCATCTGATTTATTTTTTTCTTTTTGTATGACCTCTTTTTGCTTTTCTATCTGAACTTTTTCTTCAACCACTTCTGCTGTTCTTTCTTTTACCGTTTGTTCCAATACTCTTTTTTGTTTACGAAGAGATGCGGTACGCCAGCGATAAATGCCATATAAAATAAAAATAAGAACAACGCCCATGAATGTTCTGAACCACCAGGTTTGCCACCAGGGTGGTGTAATAGTGAAACTCACTATCGCCGGCTTACTCCATAAGCCATTAAAACCTCTGCTGGAGACTTTAAATGTATAATCACCGGGAGAAAGATTCCGGTATTCATCAGTAAAAGGTTTGTCGCTGATGCTGCTCCATGATTTATCAATTCCTTCGAGAATGTAACGATATCTTGTTTTCTCAGGGTTTCCCAAATGTGTTCCGGTAAAATGGAACCTGATAAAATTTTTGTTATACGGCAACTTTAAATTAACAGGGAGACCCCAGGGACCAGTTACGCTATCCCAGGTGATGTGATTTTTTTTCAGGTAACCGGTATCTGTTGGCATTTTACCATTTACATAATAAGTATCCCTGCTCATATTCCAGATTGTATCTGTTGTTCCCGAATTATGTTGAAACAATCTTTTATTTGCAAATATTTGGGGCTGATCCATTATATCAATACCGGTAATGTATGCGGGAGGTATGATCGTATCTTTTTTTGGTTCATCCATTATAATGATGCCATCACCGCCTTCACCCCACCAGAATTGATCTTTTTTTGTAAGCAATGCTGAGTTGGAATTAAAATCAACATGATCAATTAGCTGCGGCTTTCCATAAGATTTTACCCGCCATTCAGAGCCTTCCTTGCTTTCGCTGACCGGCGTAATAACGGTCAATCCTTCGTTTGTTGTCGCATAGATGATTCCATTTTTTTCTATTAATGATTGCACCATGTTACTGATCAATCCCTCTTTAGTTGTAAAATTGATGAAAGTTCCTTTTGCAGGATCAATGATATAGATGCCATATCCATTACTACTCATCAAAATCTTTCCCTTCTCATCCTTCACTAAAACTTGCTCGATGGGATTAAAGTTTTCTCCCTTTCCGGTAATAAAATGCTTTATGGTTTCCCTCTTAGGATCAATGATATCCAGGCCATGTGCAATAGACAAAACCCACATATTTCCCTGGTCATCTTCCATGCAACTCCAAACAAAATCATCACTAAGTCCCCCGGAAACATTTAAGTTTTTAAACGTTTTATTCAGGGGATTGTAAACAGAAATTCCACCACTGCAATTGAGCCAGATATTATCCATTCTATCCTTATAAATACCAAACACATTATCACCATTCAGTCCGTTTGATGCTGCCAGATGTTTTAATGTCCCGGATTTCTGGTTAAATATATAAGCACCAACTTTATCATAAATTCCTCCAATGATCCAGATTTGGCCTTTTTCATCTTCAAAAAATCTATGAGGTATAAGTTTCAGTCCCTGTGAACTGTCAACATGTTTAATTGTACCTGCGTTCAGATCAAGGATATCACCACTTTCTATCCAAATCCTTCCCTGGTCATCTTCTAATAAACCGCCAATTAAATTATTACTCAATCCCTGTTGAGTACTCAGCTTTTTAAACATTTCGCCATTCAGATTTAGAATATAAACTTCTGCATAACCACCATTTATCCATAAATGACCCTGGTTATCTTTCAACAAACCATTACCTATACGCCCCGCGTTAAGATGTCTGATTATCCCACTATCCGCATTAACTACATCAATATCTCTTCCTGAAGAAATCCATATATTGCCGTGGTCATCTGATTCTAACCCCCAAATTTTTTTGCCACTTATTCCCTGCGCTGTTCCTAACCGTTTCAATGTTCCATCCTTTAAGTCAACAATATTAACTCCACCCCCCAATGTACCGATCAGGATTCTGCCTTTATTATCTTTATTAAAGAGCCAGGTTGTATCATTTGAGAGCCCTTCCGATACTGTCAGACGTTTAAGTGATTTGTCCTTTTGATTAACAATATTAACACCTCCATCTTTTGTGCCGATCCAGATATTTCCCCCATCATCTTTTAATAATGCTGTAGTGCTATTTTGGCTCAGGCCCTGAGCTACTGTTAGCTGTTTCAGTGTTTCATTTTCGGGATCAATAATATAAATACCTTTATTTGTGGAAAGCCATATCTTACCCTGGCTATCTACCAATGAACTGAAGATATCATCAACAATAAATTCTGGTGAAGAAGTAACCAGGTGTTTAAGTATTCCATCATTCAGCTCAATAATATCAATACTCCCGGGACTAAAAGTCCAGATCTGGCCCTTATGATCTTCAGATAAGCTAAGAATCAAAGCGAAAGAAGTTAAGCCCTGTGCAGCTGTATATAGATCAAAATTTTCACCATCATAACGGTAAAGGCCATTGGTTGTACTGATCCATAAAAAACTCCGGCTATCCTGAAACATCGCAGGGATTCCGCCACCGGTAGCAAAGCCCTGATCCAATCCATATTCAAATACTGACTGTGTCGCTTTTTCACGAATGCGCGGCTTCGTGGCTTTAGTCCGGATGGGTTGGCCAAGAATGGAGATTTTGAAAGTAATTTTTTGCGACGGAAGTTTGTCCAGATCAAAAGCAGTATCCGGCAAGCTGTTCAGGTCAAATTTTATTTCATCCATGGGCTTTTTCAAAGGACGGAAATCACCGATATCAAATGGTTTGGAAGGGAGTCTATTAAAATCAAGTTTAGTTTCTGAAGCGGGTTTAACGCTATCCGGGTTTTTGATTTCCCATGTTATTTTTTTTGGCTTACTGAATTTGAACGGAAGACTTACCGGCTGCGAAAATTCAGTTTCATGTTCCGGAAAAGGAATTGCAGGCGGAGTCATGTCACATGCCTGGATAAAAATGATAACAAAGGCACCTATAAACAAAAAGCAGATAATAATGAAGGGTTTCATAATTAGTGAATAAAAGATACCACATTTTATCGCATCACACTTTAGAAATTATATCATCCACGGGAAGAAATGAACTGTGAAAGAATTTCCGTCAGGCTATTATTTTATTCATCACTACTGTTGAATAACCCCTTCGATAAAAATGAAAAAAATAAATTTAATATTTACGTTTTTAAGAGATATCGCCTATTTTTAATTGAAATTTCAAAGATTTTTCCTTTGCAGGCAGTGATCTTCAACCTATCTGCCCACTATGTCTGCAATTCTTTTAGGTTCTTAGAATCATTACGCCATTGTTGGTCATCAATTTAAGACGTTTATCAATTATCAGGCCGCAGACCAACAACCAAAGGGACAGGAAGTGACTCGTAGTTCAGTTGTTGGTGTGAAGCACTTTGCTCAATGATACCCAATTTTCGAACACCAACAACGGCGTAAATACTAAGTTAGACGATGGGTTTTTATTTCAGGGGGCGGTATCATTGTTGCAATGCCCGATGTTTTTTCTTTAAAATGATTAATGTAAGTATCATAACAGCACTCATTATCCACAAAACCCAATTTGATATAAAAAAATTCCTGGCAGGCGAATAAAACACGATGGCTCCGGCCATAATAGTTGTTCCAAACGATAACCCAATTGCTCGTTCCCTTTTGCCTTTCATAGTTTTGATCAATAACGATGTAGTAGCCGGAATACTTGATTGCAGCAGGCCTATTCCAATTGTAAACAGTAACAGTTCTTTTTTAAAAATTGTAAGCAGGGGCATCGCGAACAGCAGCGAAACAAAAGAATAAATTCTCCATCCTATTTTATCCGCAATCCAACCGCCAATTATTTTTCCGGCAAAAGCGGATGCAGCAATGGCAACCAACCAATCGTATTCATGCTTGTGAATCAGCTGGAAAACATTCCAGATCATGGAACGAAAAGAAATAAAGGTCAATAACAAGATCATCAGGATGTCGTGATCATCAATCACAGTTTTTTCCTTTCTTTTCTGCACAATGGACATATTTTTCCCTGAAGAAACAGGAAGCCACAATAAGATCATCAAAAAAATGATTGTGGCTGTCATCAGCAAAGGCATCACACTAATTTGTGCCCATGCAAAATATCCCCCGGTGACCAGGCCTGCAACTCCCGGTGCTGCAAACAATCCGATATTAAATGCCTTGTTTTTTTCCGAACTTAATGTTCCGCCGGTCACATGATAAGCCGCAGACGCAAAACCGGCAAGTACAATTGACAAGCCGGGCAAAAAGATAAAACAGGCAACTGCTCCAAGATTTAAACTATAGGCGGCGACCAAAAATTTCCTGGGCTTATTATATTTTTCAAGAAGCAAGGCAAAAGGATACTGACCGCCAAATGCAAGAAGGTTATAAATAAATAATCCCAATCCAATCTGTAAAACATCGATTTTTAGTTGCACAAAACTACCCATGAAATAGCCCGCGATAAAATCATTCAGGCCATGACCAAACCCGAGCAAGGCAATGAGTGGCAACCTGTTTTTCATAAGGAGAGGTCTATAAATAATATAAGATAGGAAACGAGATTCATAACAATCGATGTTAACCAGATCCTGGCCCGTGGCAGCTTTCTGTTTAACAACATCAGCAAAAAACCTTCGACTACCGTTGTTAAAGCAAATAATATGAGCCATGATGGAAGTGAAAGATTTGCATCCCGTCCTTGCGCTCTTACCAAACCGGCCTGGAAAATAATAAAACCGACAATTAGTGAAGCAATGTTTACAATTGAAGAATCAAGGATGCATTTACCAAACCGGTTTAGCTTAAACAATAACATCACAACCGCTTCAGCAAATATTGTAAACAACATGAAAATAATTAAGGTAGTTGGAGTGGCAGAGTCAACAGGGGTTAAATAGGGACCTACAACATCAATAAAAAAATATTTCATGGCCGGTGGTTTTTGCTAAAATAAATAATTTTTCAGACGCTCTCTAAACTCAATTAAGAGTATATAAGGTTAAGATGAGCGAAGCAACACCCACCCTGTTCTCCTAACGACTAAAATGGTTTGAATTTTACGCCGTTGTTGGTCTTCGATCCAGAACATCCATCAATTATCAGAAGGCATACCAACAACCTGAGCTAAAAGAAAGCTAATCTGATTTCGTTTCTTGGTGTAAAGTACTAAACTCGACAAATTCCGAATGTCGAACACCAAAGGCGTAAAATGTGGAGTACAGGTATTGATTGTTGCCGAATTTAAAATGAAAAAATAGATACCTTCAGCGAATTCCCTGTTGACTGGAACATTTTAAATGTTAGAGATACCCACAGTCTAAGCTCAAAAATCTATAATATCGTCCAACTACCGAATTATCAATTTCGGATTCGGGATAGCACAGGGCACTATGTGTTTTTGAAACCCTTGTCAGCATTGAGTTTGACAGGGGTTTGTTATTTTAAGTGAGCTTAGATATTAGACTAGTTTCTGAATTTGATAATCCAAATACTAATTTATTATGCCTTTGCAACGATTCACATTGTGCATTGACCGTGGTTTGGCCTCTTCAAAGCGGTGAATAGAAGGAGTATAGTAGGCGACTTCCATCCCCCGATTATGCTGAGGCTACTTTCTTGTTCCTGTGAAAGTCCAGTTAGTGGTTGAGTTGGTCGGAGATATGAACACATAATTGATAACTAAAGCTGAACCGGCAAGATTTCCAGAACCACTCACCGTGTAAGTGCCATCTAAGCTGGCGACATAGACGGACTGTGATGGTATATTTAACGAAGCGCCGCTGACAGCACCATTAATACTATAGGATGAACCTATTCCTGTCCTCGAGATCATGGTCACAGCTGACGAGATGCCCGCCGTAATCGCTATAGTATCTGACTCATTATATAATCCGCTACCCATCGTTCCATAATAAGTACCCATAAAGGTTACATCGGTGCTTTTTGATTTGCTGCACGACGCAAAGAGGATAAGAACAATAGCAGTTATCACCAGGCTTATCCTTAAAACGGATAATTTTTTTATACTAATTTTCATCATCGCTTTTTTTAGTTAACTAAAATTATTCACTGACAAACCTAAGAATATCACTAGGTCAGTTTGGTGACACAAATTTGATATTTCGATGATTGTGGTCATTTTCTATTTTGCAGAGCTTGGTCTAATCCTCATATGCAATATCAGACAAAGAAACAGATCGGGTAAAATTTATGCCGTTATTGGTGTTCGAAATTAAAACTCCTCACCATCAACCTAATATTGTTAATCACTTTAATGAGTGAGAAATCGGTTGTTGGTGTGCCGTCTGTAATTATGAGAATCTTTTATTGGAACACCAACAACGGCATAAAATGTTTTGGAGGTGATCGGAGTCGAGTCTTAGAAATCTATGATATCACTCAAATTCTGAATTAAAAACTTTAACTCGGCTGGTCCCGGGCACAGAAAAACCGAGGTCTCGCCCCGGTTTTTTAATGAATGGTGTTGCTGCCTTACTCACAACAATCTTTTTTTGGCAAGAAGATCTTTTTTATGATACTTAATATTTTTTTTAGCAGTCTCATAAACCTAAAAACTGAAGGAAGTCATAGACGGTAAGGGATTTTTACACGATTTTTACTAAAACCTGTTGATCAGGGTTACAAAATTAAGTCCTTTGTTTACAAAATAAAAGAATCGGCATGGCGATTATTCAGTCGTTTTCTGATATAGAGTTATTGATAAATCTTCAATCCGGCAAGAAGATCAATGAATCGATCCAGGCTATTTATAAGGATCATTTTGAGCAACTAAGCTGGTTTGTAGTCAATAACAGTGGTAACAGGCAGGATGCGGAGGATATTTTCCAGGAAGTTGTGGTGGACTTCATAGATGCGGTCCAAAAAAATAAATTCAGGGGCGAGTCATCGGTAAAAACGTTTTTGTATTCGCTGAATAAATATGCCTGGCTGAATGAATTAAAAAGAAGAGGGAGAGCCGTGCAGAGAGAAATAAAATATGAAAAAACACAGGACAGGAAGGAAGTGGATGTAAGTCACCTTATTTCCAACCGGGAGGCAAGATCGCAGGTGATGACAATCGTAGAACAATTGGGAGATACCTGCAAAAAGATATTAGTGATGTTTTATTATGAAAACCTTTCCATGAGGGAAATTTTAGAAAAAACGGAATATGAAACGGAACAGGTAGTACGTAATAAAAAATATAAATGCCTGAAACAATTAGAGCAAATGTTGAATGAAAAACCGCTATTGAAAGAAAATTTTAAAAAAGCGTTGCATGGATAATTCTACACAACAAACTGAATTAATAATGCTGTATCTGGACGGTGAAATGAACACCAGGGAGAAAGATGATTTTGAGAATCGATTGGCATCTGATGAAAGCATGCAGCAGGAACTAGAAGATCTCAAAACAGCAAGAGACGCTGTGAAATTGTTTGCCCTGAAACAACAAGTGGCGGCAGTACGAGGCAGGATGCAGGAAGAAATAAAACCCCAGGCTATTGTTAGAAAGATGAGTACTGCCAGGAGAATTGTAAAATATAGTCTTGCTACAGCCGCAAGTGTTTTACTCATTGCGATCTGCGTGCTGGCATATAATTTTTTCAGTTTGTCTCCTGATAAATTATATAACGAAAAATACAATTCTTTTGAACTGTCCACTCTTAGAGGCGACAATGAAACTCCAGTCACAGATGTAGAAAAGGCTTATCGCCAAAAAGATTATAAGAAGGTTTTAGACTTGTCAACTACGTGGACTGAAACAAGCATAAGAGATGAATTCCTGACGGCAATTTCTTATTTAGAGTTAAATAAGCCTTCTGAGGCGATCAATCTTTTTAATGGCGTACTTGAACTTGATCAGAAATCCACTCATCCTGTTTATAGAGATGAGGCAGAATATTACCTGGCTCTATCCTATTTAAAAACCAGGAGCTACGACAAGGCCCTTGAACTAATGAATGCTATTCATGATAGTCCTTCTCACCTGTATCATGCGAAATTTACGAAAGGGTTTATCCGTAAAGTAAGAATGTTGAAGATGCGTTAGTATGTACTCTGTCCTTGTAAGGTATCTCCCGCTGTAATTGCGGGAGATTTTTTTTAAATGCAGGTTACATAAAGGTTTTTTGCGGTTACTATTATTTATACAAAAACTAAAAAATAAAAAAATGAAAAACATCGTAAGAGCGATCACAGGAGTTTTTATCATTTCAACTGCAGTTATTGCCTGCCAAAAAAGTGCATCATTAAACAACAGCACGTTAAATCAACCGCACCAGGCAAAAATTTTTCTTACTGATCACCAGACACCTTTGTTTGACAGCGTTTTCATCGATATTCAATCACTGGAAGTAAAAGTAGATGGCGATAGTTTGGGGAATGAGGGTTGGGTAACATTGGATATTCGTCCGGGTATCTATAACATTCTGCGTTTCCGCAATGGTCTCGATACCCTGTTTGGGAACGGCACATTACCAAATGCCAATATCAGGAAGATCAGGTTAACCCTGGGAACGCAAAACAGTGTAATGCTCAACAATCAATCTTTTCCTTTGAACATTCATGGCAATGACGGGCAGGTCGTTATTGATCTCGATGAATCAAATTTTGACGTTGTTGGTTCCGACCAGGTATTATTCTGGATAGATTTTGATGCTGCAGGATCGATAAGAGTGGATAATAGTGGCCAGGGGAATAACAATGGCTTTGAACTGAAACCCCACCTCAAAGTATTCACAAAAACTAAATCCGGAAGAATTGAAGGCGAAGTGTTTCCAAAGGCAGCCGATGCCCTCGTAATGGCTATTAACGGAACGGATACAACAATGGCAATTCCTGATGATGACAATGGTGAATTCAAGATCGTAGGATTAGACACCGGCACTTATTCTGTGTTCATTGACGCCCAAAATGGATACATCGATACGACTATTAATAATGTCCAGGTAATGAAAGGTGAAGACACGCATTTACCATCGATTACGCTGCATCAATAATTTATAACCTTATGAAGAACTGGGTCCCGCTTTTTGCGGGACTTTTCTTTTTAAAAAAAGAAAGAATGCAGTTATGACTATGATCGCTCCTATGATCCACCATAAATAAGGGGAAGATTTTCCTGGTTTATAGTTGCCAATAAAAACAAGATGAGACCAGTAATTTGGAGTTTTGAAGCGTGGTTCAATTTCATTGCTGCTTAGCAGGTCAAGTTTTGCATTTTGCAAAGCTTCATCGTTTGAATATTTTTTTTCCAGGTAAAAATGCAGACGTTTTGTAATGAAAGCTGTTGTTTTGTCTTCCGCTTTCCAAAGTGAAGTAACGATATTCGGACAACCGGCATATGCAAAGGCTCTTGAAAGACTCATCAGGCCTTCTCCACGAACCAATTGACCTGCGCCGGTTTCACAGGCACTTAAAATAACGAGCTGCGTAGAATCCAGTCGCAGATCATATATTTCCTGTGCATACAATCGATAAGTACTGTCGGTTCGCGTGGGATAAAAAGAGATAAATGATTGTAACGGCAATGAATCATTAACGGTTGCATGTGTGGCCAGGTGGATCATTTCATAATGATTAGCAGAAGCGAGGAACTGTTGTTTTGTAGCATCCTTTCCTAAAAAAACCTGTCCGTTTAAATTTACGACCTCATCTTTTGAATATCTTAAAACCTGGTAACGGTTTTGAAATTCATTGTCAATAAAAGGGGCAAACGCAAGAATTTTATTTTCCGGAATGTGTTTGTTTTCGGACTTAATATTCAAAAGTGCGGTTGAATATTGGTACTGAACTGAAAAGGATTCCACCAGGTAACGATTATTTTCATCTTTGAGAGATTCGAAGGGAAGATAATTCAACTCATCGTCGGGAATTATGATTAGCCGCTTACAATTAAGAGCAATTGGAAGAACCGGCCTGATAAGGATATGGAATAAATATTTTGACAGGGTATCACCGCGGTATTCTTCTTCATCACTTACTTCATGCAGATCTTTTAAATAAGACCGGATGTTGTTGTAGAAATTTTCGTTGATTGCCTGTTTATAATAGTTAAGACCCTTTGTGGTGATCGTGAAGATCAGTAAGTCTTTTTCTGAAAGATGATAAGAAATGAGAGCTGTATGATTATCCAGGATTTTGTTTTGTAGTGTTGAGACCGCAGGGATTTGATCAGCCGGCTGTAACTGTGAATATTTTGGATTGCTGTTTAAGATTTGCTGAATACCGGCCAGTTGAATCTCAAGATCGCTGATGTCGTTATTAACTCTAAATAATTGTTTGCTATCCGATAGTTGTGCTGCATTCAGGGAAAGCCTTGTGATTGCTGATTTTAATGAGCTTTCTTTTTGAGTTAGTTCTGATAGTTCCGTTCCTTGTCTCCCGATTTGCTGCAATTGCAGGTTCAAACTAAGAATAGATGCCTTGTTTCGCTGGTCAAAAAAATAAGCTTCTTCGAGGTAGTTTTGTTCTTTGGTCAGTTCATATAACTCCAAACAAAGATCGATGGGTTTCCCATGCTCTGCGTATTTTATCTGGGTTAAGAAAATGCGTGATTCATCAGATTCATAGGTTTTTTCCACGTAATCGACCAGCCTGAATGCGGAACGATAAGCATCCAGTGAAGCTTCGAGGTTTTTTATTTCTTTATTTGTTCCGTATAATCTTTTAAATGCCCCGGCTTTTGAGGTTAGTGTATTGAAAAGGTTGATGTAAGAAAAAATACCGCTGAATTGAACGGGATTTTTGTAAATATTTGAGTCATTGTAAGAAATGTCAAATTGTATAATTGCCCGTTGATAATAATTCAATGCACCGGCATATTCCCCTACATCATTTTTTTTATCGCCTGAAAATTTTAATACTAAACCATAAGGAGTATTTTTTTGGTCGTTATTGTATTTTTTATTTTCTAAAATTGCTTTTTGTAAATAAACAGTTGCCGAATCATTTTGATTTAGATTGCTGAATGCAACGGCCAGGTTATAATTAAGATCAACGTTTTTGTTACTGGCAGGGTAGCTCACTTTTTTAAAATCTTCAATCGCTTCTTTAAATTTTTCTTCGTGGTTGTCAATAATGCCCAGGTTGTGCCAGGTCTCGTTCTCATATATTTTGTAAGGAAGTATGCTTTCATATATTTTTTTGGCTTCATCATACTGCAGCAGCTTCACGAGTATCGATGCAATATTGATCCTGTAATTGATCATTAGTGAAGTGCGGGATGGTTGTAACCTTGAAAGAGATGACAGCGCTTTTTCAAAATACGTTTTCGCCAGCCTGTAATTGCCGGTCTCGTAATTCATTGCTCCAAGCTTATTGTATAGGCGTTGTGATTCTTCCAGGATAACCGGATAACTATTTTGTATGAACTCTGCCTTTTGATAATAATAAAGTGCCGAGTCGAACTTGTGCTCATCATAAAGAATTCCCCCTAAAAACAAATAGGGTTTAAATAAAAATGAATCCTCTGTATTGGAAAGTTTCGGTTTAAGATCGATTGCTTTTAAATAATTTTCCTTTGCAGCTGCTACACTGTCAAAATAATGATTGATAAGCCCGATCTTTATGAATGTGTGGAAGTTTAAAGAATCATTTTTGGCAAGGTTCGCCTTTGTTGCTGCTATCATAAAATTTATCAGTGCTTCGCTGTAAAGTTGATCCTGCAGTTCCTGGGTTTTATTATCGATGTCCGCTTTATCAGAAAGCCGTTGAGCCTTTTCAAATAATTTTTCTGCTTTACTGTAGTCTGTGATATAGTCTTTCGGGGTTGATTCTTTTTCCTGGGGGAATAAGAAAATCAGCAGACAGGTTGAGAAAATTGTTAGAAGGACTCTTTTCATCTTGATAGGTACAGCAAATATATTCGCTGTCCTGCTAGTTTGCAATAATGATGACACATGGCGGTCTGGGTTTTGCAGCTTTGTGTATGGATTCAGTGCGGGCTGTGGAAGGATTATTTGGAATATGAATTGGAGTCGTTCCTAAAAATACTCCATCGTTCTCCCTGTCCTGTAAAGTCTGTAAAAGATCGGGAGCCACATCATTGATAGTATTATAATAATAAACCTTCACAGTAATTTTATCTAAAGCTTTATTGCTGCCGTCATTCAGGCGATAATAAATATCAAATTGCTGGTTAGCATTATTTTGAGGTGTGGAACCGAAAACTCCATTGCGGACAGTTTGAGCCAGGTTTATTTGCCCATTGACGGTTTTTACATCGCAACCTCCGGAATTGGCATTGTTACCTTCATCGAAATTTGACCCATTTACAGGAAGTATCCGGTCAATACTGGCATTATAAACAGGAAAAGCGATCGAATCACCTTGTGAAAGGTGATGGAACTTGTCTAAGAAATTAATTCCGGAAATCACAACCTTGGTGATTGTAGTATCACCCTGCGGTGAAATATATGTAATTCGATATCTCAGTCCAGTCTCACTTTTTGAAACATTGATCGCTCCTGTTGTTTGGTCAATTTCAATTCCTTCGGGAAAGCCTAAGTATTGTCCGGGTCTTTGTTCGGTAGGATAGACAATATAATCAGTGGCCTGGGTCTTCAAATATAAAATTGAATCGCCATAGCTCAGACTTGACTGGGAGGAATTGCTGCCTCCGCTGTCCTTAGAGCATGAAGAAATGATAATAACGGATGCTATTATCACCAATAGGTTATTAGTACTGGCAAACCTGCCCTTCATTGTCCTTGTTTTCATTAAGTACATTCTAAACGAATCAATGTAACCCAAAGTTGTCTTTTATTCAAAGTTATATTGCTAATAAACTGTAAAGGATGATTAAGCTCAGGTTTGTTTAAATGGTCAATTCAGGTCAACTTTGCATGCTTATGCCAAAAATCGGACTTATAAAAGAAGGAAAATTGCCTGCTGACAATCGTGTATCCCTTACTCCCGCACAATGCAAATGGATACACAGAAATTTTGATTCCGTTAAAATAATTGTGCAAAGCTCATCACCACGTTGTTTCAGCGATCGGGAATACCTGATGGCTGGCGTAGAAGTAAAGGACGAAGTTTTGGATTGCGACATTCTTTTAGGGATCAAAGAAGTTCCTGTTGAACACCTGGTTGCCGGGAAAACCTACCTGTTTTTTTCCCATACCAAAAAAGAACAACCAAGAAATCAAAAATTGCTTCGCACTATTTTGGACAAACAAATCACGTTGATTGATTATGAATGCCTGGAACATGACGATGGCCAGCGTATCATTGGTTTTGGCTTTTTTGCCGGCGTAGTGGGGGCGCATAATGGCATGATGGCTTACGGAAACAGGACCAAAACTTTTCAGCTCGACAGGGTTTACAAACAAAGAAGCTTTCGTGAATTGATCCATACTTATTTTGGCCTGAGAATTCCCAATGTAAAGATCGTTGTTACCGGTTCGGGCCGCGTGGCACATGGAGTTATTGAGATCATGAACCTGATGGAAGTTGTGGAGGTCGAGTCGGATGAATATTTGCAAAAAGAGTATTCATATCCCGTGTATACCCAGGTAAAGGGCGCAGACCTGTATGAACATAAGATTAATAAAAATTATTCAAGGGAAGATTTTCATCTTCATCCCGAAAAATATCAATGCAAATTTTTGCCATATGCATTTGTTTCCGATATTTTAATGAATGGGATCTACTGGGAAAAAAATATTCCAAGATTATTTCATGAAACAGATGTAAAAAAGGAAAACTTCAGAATTCAAACCATTGCTGATATTGCTGATGACACAGGCGGATCAGTTCCTGTAAACCTCGGTGATCAGACAATTGACGATCCCGTTTATGGAGTTGACAGAAAGACTTTACAAAAAACGATTCCTTATCTGCCGGGATCGGTCGACATAATGGCTGTTGGGAATTTGCCGAATGAGCTGCCCAGGGACGCCTCGAGATATTTCGGCGAGCAATTGATCAAATATGTGTTGCCTGATCTTTTATCCAACGGCTCTCCTATTCTTGATAAAGCTACGATTACAAGAAAGGGAATGCTTACTCAGCAGTTTCAATATTTAAAAAATTATGCGGAGGGAAAAAACCCGATTCAATGATGAAATCAACCTGAATATTTTTTCCATTACTTTGCAGACATGAAAGCATTTGTAATTATTGAATCTTTATTTTTTCTTTTATTATTCTCCTGCAATAATTCAGGCAAACAGTCAAAGAAAGGCGCTTCCGAAAATGACCTCGACGCGGCAAGAAATTTCCTGGATGCAGCTTTGAAAGGTGATTACAAAAATGCTGCGGCTTATATGGTACAGGATTCTACCAACCTGGTATATCTTAATATGGCAGACAGAATTTACAAAGGGAAACCTGCCGGTGAAAAAGATAGCCTGAGAACTGCCTCTCTCCGTTTTTATGATACAAAACTGATCAATGATTCAACCACCATTACCGTTTTTTCAAATTCATATAAGAATAAAAAGGATAATTTAAAAATTGTAAGGACAAACGGGCAATGGCTGGTTGACCTGAAATATCTTTTTGAACACGATATGGATACAACAGTCTATAAACAGCAAACAAAGATTGATACCATTCATAAATGATAAAGAATTTCTTATTAGTAGGGTTAGGTGGCGGTATTGGCAGTATTGCGCGGTATTTAAGTCAAAAATGGTTTAATGAAAATTATCCTCATCCATTTCCTTGGGGAACATTTGCTGTAAATCTTTTTGGCTGCTTTTTAATTGGAATTATTTATGCAGCCTCAGAAAAAACTTCCCTGTTAAGTCCTCAAATAAGATTATTATTGATCACTGGTTTTTGCGGAGGATTTACTACTTTTTCCACCTTTGCATTTGAAAACATGAGCTTATTGCGCAGTGGCGATAATGTATATTTTTTCATTTATACGCTATCGAGTGTTGTATTAGGAATCACAGGCGTATTTGCCGGCATAGCCATCATGAAACTTTTATAAATGGAACTCCAGGGGCGATCTAAACTTTTGAGAATTTTTGTTGGCGAAATTGATAAAATCGGCCATCAACTGTTGTATGAGGCTATTTTATTAGCTGCAAAAGAAAAAGGTCTTGCCGGCGGCACTGTATTAAAAGGCATTATGTCATATGGACCGAGCAGCCGGATACATGTTGCACGATTAATTGAATTATCAGAAGACCTTCCGATTGTAATTGAAATCGTTGACAGCGATGAAAAAATAGATTCATTCCTTCCGGTTGTAAATGATCTTTTTGAAAAATGCGGCCGTGGTGGATTAATTACTGTAGAGAAGGTGGATGTATTATTTTATAAACCCAAAAAATAGTTTCGGGTTAAGAGTTACAATTCACTGGTTTCAAACTTTGAACATTAAACGTTAAACTTTTATGCTAACAGTTCATCATCCCTGGCACGGCGTTTCTTATGGCGATGGGGCACCGAGAATCGTAAATGCAATCATAGAAATTTCCCAGGGCTCAAGATCAAAGTATGAAGTGGACAAGAAAACAGGATTGCTGAAACTGGATCGCGTTATTTATTCTTCTTTCCACTACCCTGTCAATTATGGATTCATTCCGCAAACTTTAGGACAGGATAATGATCCATTGGATATTTTGGTGCTTTGCTCCCAGCCTATTCAACCTCTTTGCCTGGTAGAAGCAACCGTGATCGGCAATATGCAAATGATTGACCAGGGCCAGTTGGATGATAAAATTATTGCAGTGGCGGCAAAAGACCCTTCCGTAAATCATTATAGAAATGTGGAAGAGCTGCCCCAGCATTTTTTAGCAGAACTGAAAAATTATTTTGAACAATACAAAGTTCTTGAAAACAAAAAAGTAGAAATCGATAATTTCCAGGACAAAGCGGCTGCATTGAAAATTATAGAGGAAGCGATTAGGTTTTACAAAGAAAGTTTTGAAAAATAATTCCGTGAAAAATAATAAGCTGGCAAATATGAATGCAGAAACAATTTTAATCCTGATTCTTATTGGATTGGCAGCCGGAACATTAAGTGGCCTGGTGGGTGTGGGAGGTGGTGTTATCATTATTCCTGCCCTGGTATTTTTTCTCGGATTCTCACAGTTTGCGGCACAGGGAACATCTTTGGGACTGCTTTTACTCCCGGTAGGCATACTGGCCGTTATTAATTATTATAACAAGGGCTATATTGATTTAAAAGTAGTAGGAATTATGTGCATTGCCTTTGTGCTGGGAGGATGGATGGGCAGTAAACTGGCTTTATCGCTTTCACAGGAGGTGGTAAAGAGAATATTTGCAGTTGTTCTTTTTTATACTGCATTCAAAATGCTGGGCTGGGATGTACTATTTTTTAAATGGGTGAAAGAGTTATTCAATTAGGTATTTATTTCCAATACCTTCTGATACAAGTCAACATATGGGTTCTCTTCCCTGTATCTGAATGAACAATACCTTTCTCGTCAATCGTATCGATTCTTACTTTTCCTGAAGCATGTAAGATTTGAGTAGTGTTGAATAAAATTCCGACATGCGTGATCTTTCCCTTATTATTTTTAAAAAACGCCAGATCACCACAATGAGCTTCATTTAATTTTTTTATTTTCATTCCCTGTGCTGATTGTTGTTTCGCATCGCGCAGCAAATCGATCCCCATCATTTTAAATATTACCTGGACAAACCCGCTGCAGTCAACACCTAATGGAGTACGGCCGCCCCATAGATAAGGGGCATTGAGCCACGCCATTGTTAGCTGCTGAACAATTGCTTCATCTGCCTTTATCTGATCCCTTTTAAATGAAATGCCACTGAATTCGTAGACCAGGTTCCCGATCTTTCCTCTGCCATTATCAAGGCCGAATAAGGTGGAACCTGCCGGAATTTTCATTTTCGTTCCTTTTATAACGATTGTGTTAATGAGATCACCTGCCACAAATGAGTTATTTGAAAGATTATCTTCAACCTGCGATATTAAATTACTTCTTATCCACCCATCATAATGATCATGGGCACTTTGCACTTTCATCCACTTATTTTTTTGTTTTAAAATGTGCATTCCTTCACCGAATAATAACTGGTTCACCATTTCCACTTTATGAGATGGCTTTTTTCTTACGGGTGCAGCAGGTACTATGCAGACGGCAAACTCCATTTTTTCCGGAAAGATAAGTCATGAATTGGCTTTAATGAATTGTGAAAAATAATTTCATTTGCATTGAACTGATACAAATCGGTAATTTTCCATTTGTGAACCAGGAAATATATAAAAACACAAGCGATCAGCAACTGCTTGAAAATTTTTACTCTGATCACAATACTGAATGGCTGGGAATATTGTTGCCAAGATATACCCTGCTTTTGCTGGGTGTATGCATGAAGTATTTAAAAAACGAAGAAGAAGCTAAAGATTGTGTGCAACAAATTTTTTTAAAAGTGATAACCGAACTTAAAAAATACAGGGTTGATTATTTTAAGTCATGGCTGTACATGGTAGCCAGGAATCATTGTCTCATGAAGATCCGGGATAAGCATGGAAAAACGCCAATTGAACTAACAGAACGCCACTTGTCATCGCCGCAAGAAGAACCTGATACAGAAAGCCTGCTGCAGGATGACCGGACCATGACGCTGATGTCAGAAGCTCTCAGGGAGTTATCAAAGGAGCAACAGCAATGTGTAATTTTGTTTTACCTTCAAAAAAAGAGTTACCAGGAGATCAGCGAACAAACAGGCTTTACCATGATGCAGGTCAAAAGCTATATTCAAAATGGAAAACGGAATTTAAGATTGTCGATTGAAAACAAATTAAAAAATCAAAAATAAAAATTAAAAAGTAAGGATGGTTTTGACTTTTAACTTTTGACTTCTATAAAAATAATCTTGTGTCTGAAAATTTTAAGGACATACTATCTCATCTTTCACCTGAAATTGACCAGGAAACCCTGCTGCTTTACCTGCAGAATAAACTTTCCCCGGAAAAGAAACATGAAGTTGAAAAAAAATTATTGGAGAATGAATTTGCCGATGATGCGGCTGAAGGTCTGCAGAAAATAAACGACAAACAAAAAATTAGCTACATTGTTGAAATGCTAAACCGGGATCTGAAAAAGAAACTTGAAAAGAAAAAACAGAGACGGCAAAAAATGGGGATTAAAGATCAACCATGGTGGTACATCTCCGTCATCATAATTTTACTCCTTATTGTACTTGCCTATATTGTAATCCACACATTGCTCAAAGGCAAATAGTAAAATCACTTGCGCCGGAAATTATTTGATCTTTTTGGAAAAAAAATAAACTACTTCATTTTATTCCCGCTTTATAGACTTAACTAAAAATATTCGGTTTAATAAACCTTCTTTCCTTCCATTTTCTTCCAGTCTTCAAAAACTTCTTTTGCCATAGGATGCGGATGATGTATAAAAGGAATTTGCCTTTGGAGCAGACTAGTATCAATTTCTTTGTAAATAAAATCATCATCAAACTGTATCGAAGCGGCATCAAAGCGTGTATTTGCAAAAATTATTCGCCTTGGCCTTGCCCAATAAATTGCCCCAAGGCACATAGGGCAAGGTTCGCAACTTGAATAGATCACACAATCATTGAGCTGAAAACTATTTAATTTCTGACAGGCTTGTCGTATTGCAACGATTTCTGCATGCGCAGTCGGATCATTTGTGGTGATGACCATATTGTATCCTTCTCCTATAATTTCTCCATCTTTTACAATAACACAACCAAACGGACCTCCATTTCCCTGCTGCATTCCCTTCCTTGACAGTTCAATAGCCCTTTCAAGAAACTTAGTTTCATTTTCTTCCGCCATGGTACAGGTTTAGTGCAAATTACTTAGTTTGCCACAGTTTATCCACAATCTACTTTCCAATATTAAATTTAGGTTAACTAAATTATGGTCAAGAGATAGCTTGCCCTTATCCGATAATTTTAGTGCTGCTCCAAATTACCTGATATATGGAATGGCTTTCAATAAATGATGACCCCCGTCAAAGGATTTATGAATTGTGGACTAATAAAGAAAAATCGCTTATCCTTGCCTATCATCCAACTTCCCGGACGATAAGAATTTCTACAGGCGATGAAAGAAGGGTTTTTTTAATTGGGCGGGAAGGTTTTAGACGCAATCGTACGGTTTTACGAAATGAATATGGGATCAGGATCGGACAATTAAGCCATGATAGCGGGCAGGTAAACCAGGGAAACATTGAAGTTTCAGGCGAGCAATATAATTACATACTTCAGGATGTTATTCCTGCAAGGGCAGCTATTTATAAAAATGGGGATATGCTGGCCGAATGTGAATTGCCGGAAGTTTCTAAAAACGCTAAAGGTTCAGACCACGATTTACTAATACTCACTCTTTGCTGGTACCTGGATGTTGCGGTAAAAAAAGAAGAAGAAGAATACGCATAACTATTTTGTTCCACCATCTGGTATCAACACATAACCAAATATGGTCCGGGGGAAAACAGATTCGATAATTAAGTCATTTTATTTCCATTCATTTCGCTCTTCTTTTAAAGCTCTCAGCATTTGAGGGTAGCCTTGCTTTTTGGCCAGACCATTTATTGCCTGTGAAATTCTTTTTGCTTTTGTTTGTTCTGTTTTTGCTGATTCGATCCATTTACTGAAATATCGTTGATGTGAGCCGGGCAGGGTCTTAAAAAAATTAAGAGCATTAGGCTCGTCTGCAAGACATTCCATAAAGTCCTCATTGAACACAAACTCACTATTATCTTCCACTAATTGTACTTTCACTGTCGCTCCATGTCTTTTACCAATCGCTTTTCTCATAGCGGCATTGACCGGCATAATGAAAATTCCTCCTCCAACCGGGATCAGTGATACCCGGTTGATAGCCAGTTTATCGAGTTTACCTTTCACTTTGAATTCTTTGCGGTTACCGGGTTTTAATTTTTGAGCAAGATCCGCCATTACTTCTATATAGGTCCATCCTGTTTTTTCTCCCTGTTTATCATATTTTTTCATAATAGCAGTGAACTGTATCATAGAACATAAACTTAATTACCTTCTGTTTATTTACAAAAAAATCATGAATGGCATAATCTTATCTTATATACGATTATGGAATTAGTTGCAGGATATCCTTATTGGATTACTAAAGCCTGGCCGTCTTATCAATATCCCAAATTATTTAAAAATAAATATAACGCAGTTATGAGTAGTAGGGAAATCTCGGGGGATTAACCGCTTACCGTTGCATTCCGGAAGGCATAGAATGTATCCTGGTCAAAAAAATATGCTACAGATATTTTTTGTTTTCGGTATGATCACATCACATTCACACTTACAAAATCGGGTTTTTTTTCAAATTGCCTGTTAAACCTGAAACGAATATTTGAATTAAATTCAAGACGCCAGCGCTGATTCAAAAAATTTGGTGATGGAAAATAATAAGCTCTGAATTCTATTGTTTGAAAAATCAGGCTTTCATTTCTTGTCCTGATACCGCCACCGATACTATTATACCAATTGCTATGAGGAAAAAGCCGGTCTAACGGTGTAAACCAGCAAAGGTTTCCAAATACAAAAGGGGCAAAACTAAAATTGGCAATGCGTAATGGTGTGAAAAACTCGGACTCTGCTTTTAATGTAAAGCGTGTATCACCAGTGACTAAACTATCAGTTCTCCATTCATGCACACCAAAATCACTTTCTAAGATAAGGGGTTCATTCAATAACCGATTTACCTGGCGGGTGATTCCAGCAGTAACAAAGTTTCTCTGTTTCCATCTCTTTCCTAAGTGCAACAACCTGCTGAAATAATCAAGATTGAACAGAAGATTGATATCTTCCATTCTTTTGTTTCGCAGATAACCATCTGCTTTTAATGTATAATTAAAATAGCTTTCTCTCGCCGTAAAAAAATACCTCTCGAGATCGACACCAATATAAGGCCGCTGCACTCCGGACTTTTCTGTCCATCCTGCTATTAATGACAGGTCGGCTCCTTCCGGGATATCTTCTGTCAACCCGAAGCCGTATACGTATTGAGCCTTATAAAAATCCTGCCGGAAAATTGTAATGGAAGATAGCATTGCTTTTATGTCAGCATATCTGTAATAATATTGACCTTCATATTTTAAGGGTACCTGGCTAAAATTTTGTTGAAGGTATCGCAGGCCAATCAGTACCCGGAACCTATTGTCCTTGCTTGTGTCTGCAGACAATTTATAAGCACCCGTGTTCCATCCAACCCAGCCATCATAATTGTAATAACGATAACGCGAGTTTGTTTCATATAAAGTATCCGAAGCATAGAAATCATGGGTAACATGCCATGTAGCACTACCCGCATAAGCAAATCTTATGTAAGGGTTCACTAATGGTCGTTTAAAACCGGTATAAACCATCTCTTCGTTTTGAGCACCCGTTACAAAATTGTTGTTGAACGAGAGATATCCGGCATTCCAGTCAATGAATGAACCTCCAAGATTTCTACCTGTATATTCCGCGCCGCCTCCGAATTTTGGATTCCGTATGTTGTCAAAAAAACTGCGAAGCAAAAACTCATGACCTGTTCCAGCAAGATTGTCTTCTGAAATAGCCAGCCTCATCTTCGTGGTTTCGTCCATTCTGTACGAACCGCCAATTGAT
The DNA here is from genome assembly GCA_044448365.1 of Chitinophagales bacterium. Lineage (GTDB taxonomy): Bacteria > Bacteroidota > Bacteroidia > Chitinophagales > Chitinophagaceae > VBAU01. The sequence goes on along the minus strand of JBIOGV010000006.1, from coordinate 2,233 downwards.
AATACATCTTTTGTCAGAACGATGACATCTACGGAATCTTCGTTTATATTTTTTACTGTGATCTTTACATCCTGCAAATAAGGCAAATCCCGCAAATGCTGTTCATTATAGGCAAAAAGATAAGGCACAAGTTTGTCCCCGGTCTTAAAGAAAAGATTATTTCGTATTACACCTTCTTTTGTTTTATGATGAAAATTATTCGCCAATCTTGTAAGATAATTTTTAAAACGCTTACTTGTATCTGTAATTGAAATTCCAAACTCAAGCTGTTTTATTGTAATACTCCTGATGATTTTCCCTTTATATTTTTCATATAACAAATCGTTGCGAATAGGGGTATTTGCCGGCAAAGGTTTATTAGCCACTAAATTCCTGGCAAGTTTTCCAAGCAGACCTTTTTGATGAAGCAGAAAACTATCAACTTTGTTCACTGTTGAATCGTTTTGAGCAAAGCCCGGAATGATTGCCAAAAGAAAACATAACAATAAAATTGTTTTCTGCATTCTGAATAAGAAGTATAGTAAAGGTGCAACATATAATCCAAAATAGTTATCAGGGTGAACAATACAAAGTTTCTGATTTAAGATTTTGAAGTTATAATCCGGGTCTGACTAATGCGGACTTTCTTCCATGATATTTGCCAGGTACCCTTTTAATCAGTAAACTCTTTTTTTATCCAAAATATTTTTTTTGTGAACTCTTTCCAAAATGCATTGATCCTTCTTTAGCAATCAAAACAAGTTTCTATTTGTTAATTTTTCCCGCCCTGATTTTACTTTGATATTCTTATACAATATATACAGCAACCTTCTCTTATCGCAAATAATCTTCTGTTAAAATCCAGGTGACAAGAATTTTTATTATTTGTGAATCGGGATGACATGAATTTCCGGCGGGTATGTGTTTTCGATCAATTAAATGTGTTTTTTGTAAATTGGGAGATAAATAGTACTGCCCGCCCCTGGAAACTTCTTCTGTAAAATTTATTTAAACGAGATTAAACTTATTTGTATGAAGAAGCCTTTTTTTGCCCTCATGCTTTTATTCATAGGCACAAGCCTTGTTAATGCACAAAATAAAGATGATAAATGGCTTTTAACCACTGGCCCTGTACTGTCATTACCTAATAAATATCTTCACGACTTTCATAGTTTCGGTATTGGGGCTGATTTTGCCGCAATACATCCAATAAATAACGGATGGTCTGCCGGGGGTCGGGCAAATTATACTTATTTTTTTGGGAAACAAAGCAGCAATACTTCCGGGAATACCATATCAAGTCATTATGATGCAACGCATCTTTTCAATATACTTGGTGACGTAAATTACTTATTTGAAAATAATTTGATTGTTGGTGTTGATCTTGGATTGGGCGTAAGCCTGACGCATACGAATGCGGATGCATCATTTGCCCGCATTATTTACCTGGCCTACCAGGTAAATCTTAAGAGCCCCGTTATGTTTGCTCTATATTTTGACCAAACAGATTTTCAGAAAAACTTTGGTTTTAGAGCGGGGTTCAGGATATGAATTATGAAGTGTAAAAACAGTGCACCTGTGCACTGACTTGCAAAAAACATTCTGAAATTAATTTTAAAAATTCAAGTATAGTTGCCAGAATCTGCAATTAAAGAAGGAAGCGGACCCGGAGGTGGTTGAGTAAGATCGAGACCATGAACATCCTTTACCCCCTGTATAAACCATTTGGTAAATTCATCATTGACGGTAGCAAAACTTTGAAATGCTTTTTCCGGGTGATCTCCTTCAAGAGTTACTAATACAAAATGTCCCATGGGCGTTTGCTGATAAAAACAACGTTCATGAGCTCCCATTTTTTTCGGGAAACTTTGAATTCGCTTTTCCATTTTCCATTAATATCTTTTACAAAGCTTTTCCATTCTTCCATCTTGTCGGGGAGAATGGGTATGGCAATAGCAAATAATTTTGACATGGGTATTAATTTTTACGGTAGAAGTGAATACCCTTTTATACGGGAGATTAAAAAGCAGGGTTTTCTACTTATTAAAAAACCTAATCAGAATTTTCACCTGGAAGAATCGTTTTTTACCTATGAATAAATTGGTTCAGACTATTTTTTTGCAATCGACAGGTAGGCACCATTATTTTTAGGAGGTTTATTATTTTTCGCATCAATTACTTCCCGGAATTTTTCTAAAAAAAATCCCGCTGTTAGCGGGATCAATTTTTTAATCTATGCTCTTTTTTTCTCCGG
>JBIOGV010000005.1:0-36856 GCA_044448365.1 Chitinophagales bacterium | reverse complement strand
TTTTTTGATCAACTACATAAAGTTTTTTTTTGTATTTCCTGTTTATTCTCTGTAATTACTTCCTATTCCCAGAATAAAGTCGCTATCAGGACAAGTATCGATAAAAACAATATCGTCATTGGTGAGCCAATTCATTTTTCTCTTGAAGCTGATTTCCCATTGCATGAGCCCATGAGCTTTTTTACCATTGATTCGATCCCGCATTTCGAGATCCTTGAAAGAAAAAAAATCGATACAATCGATAACAATGAAGGAATTAAATTATCGCAAACACTGACCATTACCAGTTTCGATTCGGGGCATTGGGTGATACCTTCGTTTGAACTAACGGGCGACAAACCTTTGTTTAGTGATACCATACCCGTTAATGTTGGTTTTTCACCATTTGATCCTAGCCAGGATTACCACGACATAAAAGATATAATCAATGTGCAGGCTGAAAAGAAGAAGGAGCAAAATTGGTATTGGTTTGCCGGGATCAGTGCTTTATTGCTTGCTGCGATCATTTATTTATTCATAAGGAAAAAGAAAAAACCTGCTGTTCAAACTGTCTTCATTGATCCTTATACCGGGGCAAAACAGGAATTAGAGAGATTGCGAAAGGAAAATCTGCCTTCTAAATTATTTTATACCAGGCTGGTCGATATTTTCAGATTGTATCTCTCCCGGCGAAAAAAAATATCTTCTTTGCAGGAAACGACCGACGAGCTTGTTCTTCAACTAAGGCAGTTGAAATTAACTGAAAACGATTTTGATCAGCTTGCACAGACGTTGCGCATGAGCGATTTTGTAAAGTTTGCAAAATATGAACCGAATGAAAAAGATAAAATTGATTCTTTTAATATAACAAGGCATTCTATTGATATGATTGAAAGTGCAAATAAAACTGAAACAAAAAATTTGGATCAATAATTCTGATGCTGTACGACTGGTTTAAACATATTGAATTTGCTTATCCAAAAATGCTGAGTCTTTTTGCATTTGTGCCGGCATTGACCTGGTGGTATGTTAAAAAATACAATAGCCGGCAGGCTGCCTTAAAAGTTTCCACGGCTTCTTCATTTACTGTCTCATCGTTTAAAAATATTTTACGTCACTTACCATTTGTACTCCGGCTGCTGGCCCTGGGTTGTATCATTCTGGCGCTGGCAAGACCCAGGCAACATACGGATGAACAATTGAGAAAGGGAGAAGGAATTGATATTGTTTTAGCCATTGATGTCAGCGGAAGCATGCTTTCAAAAGATTTTGAGCCAAATCGGCTTGAAGTGGCTAAGGAAGTAGCTGAAGAATTTATCCGCAATCGACCCATTGACAGGATCGGGCTTGTGATTTTTTCCGGCGAAAGTTATACGCTTTGCCCTATCACAACTGATAAAAACACTCTGCTTGATCAGGTAAATGGATTGCGCAGCGGCATGCTGCAGGATGGAACGCTGATCGGGGAGGGTTTGGCCACTGCTGTCGACCGGTTATCAAAAGGCCAGGCTAAAAGCAAAGTGGTGATCTTATTGACTGATGGAAAAGAAGAAGCACCTGAAACGAGGTTGATCGATCCATTAACGGCATTGGAGATAGCTAAAACACAGGGTGTGAAAGTTTATACTATAGGCATGAGTGCACAAAATGCGATACCTGTTGAAGAAAATGTAAAAGGAAGAAAACAGGAACCGACAAATGATTTTCTGGATGAACAATTATTAAGGCGCATAGCCGGGGAAACCGGGGGAGAATATTTCAGGGCAAGAGATAAATTAAGCCTGGAAAGCATTTATCAGCAAATTGATAAAATGGAAAAATCGAAAATAGAAATTCAATCCCTGCGTCATTACCAGGAGGAGTTTATTCCTTTGTTGCTGGTTGCCCTGGGGCTTTTGTTTGTTGAATTAGTTTTGAGATTTACGATTCTAAGAAAATTTCCATAGTAATCGCCACAGATGGCACACCTGCCTGCCGTCAGGCAGGATTTTCACAGAAGAATTCTGAAGGTTCGATATCCGTGGCAATAATAACTGGTTCTATGCAGGCACTTGTTTATAAATCAACCGGCAGTTGGTACACCGTAAAAGATGAAACGGGAAAATTTTGGAATGCCCGGATAAAAGGTATTTTTAAAATTGATGACATCACTTCCACTAACCCCGTTTCTGTAGGTGATCAGGTTGAAATTGAAATCGAAAGTGAGACTGGGAACACCGTTATCATTACAAAAATTCATGATCGGAAGAATTATATCAACCGGCAATCGCCAAGGGTAAAACATCAACATCATATAGTTGCCGCAAACATTGATCAATCCTTATTACTTGCCACCTTAAAAGAACCCAGGACGTCTCAGGGGTTTATCGACAGGTTTCTTGTTGCATCGGAAATGTATCACGTGCCCGCTATCATTGTTTTTAATAAATCCGATTTACACAGAAAAAAGGAGGATGAAAAATTCGAACAATTAATGACAATGTACGGGCAAATTGGATACAAAGTCTTTTTGATCAGTGTGAACAGTAATAAGGGAATTGATGAAGTGAAAAAAGAATTGGGCGGTAAGATCACTTTAATCAGTGGTCATAGCGGTGTAGGCAAATCGTCATTGCTGAATGTTATTTTTCCCGAAATAAATTTGAGAACGAAGGATATCAGTGGTTGGAGCGGAAAGGGACAACATACCACCACTTTCGCCGAAATGTTCGATCTCCCGCCAGCCGGTGGCGGTAAGATCATCGATACACCGGGCATGCGGGAATTTGGATTGGTCGACCTTACAAAACAGGAATTATCACATTATTTCCCTGAGATGAGAGGGCGATTAATCAGTTGCCAGTTCAATAACTGTCTTCATATAAATGAACCGGGCTGCGCTGTGAAAGAAGCGGTGATAAACGGGGAAATAAATGAAGACAGGTATGTGAGCTATGTGAATATTCTTGAATCAATAGAAGAGAAAACTTATTAGATGACAGTGGAAAGATGATAGATGATGGTTTTATGAGAGAATTATAATTGTATAAATCCAATTATCATCTTTCCACTGTCATCTAACACCTTCCGATAAGGTGTACTAACCATCAGGGGATCGCATAAAAGACAGGCATGGCCTTTTAAATCTGATATAGGTTTATTCTTTCACTTGTATAAGTCATGTCTTTGTCTGATTTTCCTCATCTCGTAAACTTTTCCATCAAAGTACTTTAGTGTTCCATTTATACTATACAATAATTCATTTATGGAAACGATCACTAAAGAAAAAACTTCTTCAGAAGAAATAAAGATTGAGCCTTCCGTTTCTGCCATCATGGATGGCAATGAAGCGGCCGCTTATATTGCTTACAGAACGAGTGAAATCTGCGCAATTTATCCTATTACTCCTTCTTCATCGATGGGTGAGCTGGCCGATGAGTGGAGCAGCAATGGAGTGAAAAATATTTATGGCGAAGTTCCAAAGGTCATTGAAATGCAGAGTGAGGCAGGGGCTGCAGGCGCTATTCATGGTGCTTTACAAGGTGGTGCGCTGGCATCCACTTTTACCTGTTCACAAGGCTTACTGCTCATGATACCCAATATGTATAAAATAGCCGGTGAGCTTACGCCGGCTGTTTTTCATATTGCCGCAAGATCACTGGCAACACATGCTCTTTCTATTTTTGGTGATCATAGTGATGTGATGGCAACCCGTTCAACCGGTTTTGCCCAGTTGTTTGGCAGCAATCCTCAGCAAGCCATGGATATGGCAATGATCGCAACAGCCTCATCCCTGAAAGCAAGAATACCCTTTTTAAATATTTTCGATGGTTTCCGCACTTCGCATGAATTGAATAAGGTGGAAGTAGTTCCTGATGAAATTATCAGGCAAATGATCGATGAAGAAGATGTAATAAAACATCGTCACCGCTCATTAAATCCCGAACATCCTGTTATTCGCGGAACAGCGCAAAACCCCGATGTGTTTTTCCAAAGCCGCGAAGCTGCTAATGTTTATTATCAGAATACCCCGGAAATCGTTGAAAGGATGATGATAAAATTTGAACATCTTACGGGTCGTTCGTATAAACTATTCGAATATTATGGCCACCCGCAAGCGGATCGCATTATCATCATCATGGGTTCAGGCTCAGGTCCAGTTCATGAAGTAGTTGATTTTCTCAATCGCCTTGGCCAAAAAGTAGGATATGTTCATGTTCATCTTTATCGTCCTTTTTCTGTAAAGCATTTTATTCATGCTATTCCGGTTACAGTAAAAAGCATAGCTGTTCTTGACCGGTGTAAGGAACCCGGTGCAATTGGTGAACCCCTGTACATGGATGTGATTAATGCACTGCATAGCGGTTGGATTCATAGAATGCCTGTTGTTATTGGCGGTCGTTACGGTTTGGCTTCTAAAGAATTTAATGCTTCTATGGCAAAAACTGTATTTGAAGAATTGAGAAAAGAAAAACCGAAAAACAGTTTTACCATTGGCATTGAAGACGATGTAACCTTTACAAGTCTTGATTGGGAAAAAAAATTTTCCCTGGAAAAACAACATCTTTTCCGCGGGCTATTCTTTGGTCTTGGTGCTGATGGAACGGTAAGTGCTAATAAAAACACGATCAAAATAATTGGTGAAGTCACCGATGATTATGTGCAGGGTTATTTTGTGTATGATTCAAAAAAATCAGGCTCACTCACTGTATCTCACCTGCGGTTCAGTCAAAAACCTATCCGCTCAACCTATCTTATTAATTCAGCAAACTTCATCGCCTGTCATCATTTTAATTATCTGAAGAAATATGATGTGCTCAAAGATGCCGAAGAAGGCGCCACTTTTTTGCTGAACGCTCCGTACCCCATTGAGGACATTTGGGCTCAATTACCTAAAAAGATCCAGGAAGAGATCATTCATAAAAAATTAAAATTCTATGTTATCAATGCTTCCAAAGTAGCAAAGGAAACCGGCATGGGTTCACGCATCAACTCTATTTTGCAAACCTGTTTCTTTGCCATTTCCAATGTGATGCCGAAAGAAGAAGCGATCCAGCATATAAAGAATGCCATCAAAAAAACCTATGGTCGTAAAGGGGAAGATGTTGTACAGAAAAATTTCCGCGCAGTAGACATGACCATTGACAACCTGTTCTCTTTTGATTATTCTGTATATGAAGCAGGAAAAAGAACAATTGAACCGCCCGTAAATGGAGAGGCTCCTGATTTTATCCAAAATGTTTTAGGAAAAATAATTGCTGGCGAAGGTGATGAATTGCCTGTGAGTGCTTTTCCTGTTGACGGAACTTACCCCACCGGTACTACCAAATGGGAAAAAAGGAATATTGCAGACCAGGTTCCTGTCTGGGATCCTGAACTCTGTTCACAATGCGGTAAATGTTTTTTTGTTTGCCCTCATGCTGCTATTCGTGTAAAAGTATATGATCGTGAAAAACTGGAAAATGCTCCTGCATTTTTCAAACATACTGATCCGATCGGGAAAGAATTTTTTAAAGACAAGGAAGCATATACCCTGCAGGTATCAGTCGAAGATTGTACAGGCTGTAAGCTCTGCACAGAAATTTGCCCGATTGAAAGTAAAACTCAACCCGGTCATAAGGCAATTGACATGGAAGATATATTGCCATTAAAAGAAACAGAAAAAACAAACTGGGATTATTTTTTGTCATTACCGGATATTGACCGCACCAGAGTAAATAAAGGAACAGTGAAAGGTTCTCAATTATTGGAACCGCTATTTGAATTCTCCGGCGCCTGCAGTGGCTGTGGTGAAACTCCTTATCTCAAATTACTTACACAATTATTTGGCGACAGGATGGTTGTGGCAAATGCAACAGGCTGCTCTTCTATTTATGGCGGTAACCTTCCTACCACTCCATGGACAACCAATCACGAAGGTTGCGGACCGGCCTGGGCCAATTCATTGTTTGAAGACAATGCGGAATTTGGATTGGGTATCAAACTCGCTTCCGATAAAAAAAGAGAAATGGCCCTGCGTATGCTGAAGGAAATGAGAGAGGATGTAGGGTATCATCTTACCGATGCTATCTTGGAAAATGCAGAGAATACTGAAATAGAATTAACGCAACAACGGAAAGATGTAAATGAATTAAAAAGAAGATTGAGAGAAATTGATACAAAAAATTCATGGAGACTTTATCGCCTCGCAGAATTTCTTGAAAAGAAATCGATTTGGATCATTGGTGGTGATGGCTGGGCTTATGATATTGGTTATGGTGGTCTGGATCATGTGTTGAGCACAGGTGAGAATGTAAACATTCTTGTTCTTGATACAGAAGTATACAGCAACACCGGCGGACAAAAATCAAAAGCTTCACCGATCGGCGCCAGTGCAAAATTCTCGATCAAAGGAAAAACTACCGGCAAAAAAGACCTGGCTATGCAGGCTATCGCTCATGGCAGTGCGTACGTGGGACAAATCGCAATGGGATCAAATGATGTGCATGCGCTCAAAACAATTCTGGAAGCCGAAGCTTACCCGGGCCCTTCATTGATCATAGCATATAGTCATTGTATTGCCCATGGATACGATATGTGTCATGGCCTTGAACAACAGAAATTGGCCGTGAATACAGGATATTGGCCTTTGTTCCGCTATAATCCTGTAAAAGAAAAGGGACAACGTTTTACCATTGATTGTAAACCGCCATCTGTACAATTAAATGAATTTTTATATCATGAAAACAGGTTTGCAACCATTAAAAATAATTATCCTGAAAAAGCTGACGAGTTTTTGGTAATGGCCAATGAGGGTATTAAACAGCACTGGGAAAGAATCGAAGCATTGAAAAATTTATGATAGCCTGTTCGAAATGAAGATTTGAGTTCTTTAGTTTTCTTATGTGTATAGTAAAAGGAATCCCAAAAGGGTTCCTTTTTAATAAACGGCAAGCAAAAGAATTAATAAGCTTTTATTGTTCTATCAACTTACCCTCGTAAACTTCCTTTTGTGAATTGTATTTATACAGGTGGATGATGAAAGAATATTCTTTACCTGTCAGAAAACCGGCGGTCTTGTTTACAAAAACCCGAAACTGCTTTGTTCCACTCATAGAATCAGAGACCATAATAAAATTGCCTGGACAAGGTTTACAGATCATTCCTTTTGGACAAGGCGGACAATTATAGAAGCTTTCAACATGCGCATTTATGCGGCAGGTGTCAGGTGAATCTTTAGTGATTTCAATTATAGAATTTATAAGCGGATAATCTTTTATTGACTGGGCTTTTACATCCGGAAAAATAAAGACCAGCAGAAGAAGAGATAGAACAATTGAAAACCTGTTTTTAAAAGATTGCATTATTTAAAAATAAAAAATATTTTTTGCCTTTTCGATATATTCACTTATCAAATTCAATTGTATATTCAGAAGAATATTCACTTTTATCGGACCAGTTGCTCTTCACAAATAGCCTGGCTTTTTTTCCAAGCCGTAAACAAGTATGCTTACCGGAAACATCTTCTGTTGTGTTCATGGGCTGCAATGAAGGATACCATAAAGTGCGGTCTGGTCTGTCAAGCAGCAACTGTGGTTTTGTCCATTCTTGTGAGTTTGCTTCTTCACCAGGATCTTTATTTTCATTAAATGAAATATAAATGCTGCTGCCCGCCCACGATGGACCGGTAGCTTTTGCCATCAGCATCACCCAGCAATTCAAATAATCATTCCAGCTTACTGAAGGTCCCCAGTAAAAGCCTGCTGCAGGAGAAGAAGCGGGTCCCCCACCTTCATTTTTTGGAATTTGCAGGGAAGCGATCGGCTTACCAGTGCCATCAGGAGCTGCATTAAATTCTTTACCATTCCATCGTTTGGCTTTTCCTTCGGGACTATCAAGATCTTTCAATGCAATTCGTGCCACGCTAATGCATTGTCCCTTCCATTCTTTATCAGCATCAAAATTTTTTTCATCAAACACATCCGGATAGCCATATTCACCATAAAATAAATAAAGATAATTCCCAAAGGCTACGGCTGACGGATCACCTGCACCACCAGCAAATGTCTTGGATGTATTATAGGGTTTCAATATCAAACGGGGCTGAAGATCTTCAATAAAGATCCCTTTGTTGTGCCAGCTCCACCCTCCATCAGTTGACTTCATGATACCGATGCGGCAGACGGCGGCAGAAGATGCAGGTCCACGCAAACCTTCCGGCCAGTTGTCTTTTTTATAACCTTTACCCGTGACTGCATCAAAAGGAAAATTCTCAGGATAATTTTCATTATGATAGATAGCAAATAATGTTTTGCCCGTTCCATCATTTGGGTCCTGGTAAATAGTTTCAAACCAAACAGCACCGTGCAAACCAGGGGTGCCAGTAACAGCATTGGCAGGCATTTTTGGTTCAATGAATTTCGATGCGGGACTCAAAAAGGCTTCATCTGCATTTTTCCCACTGGTAAATTTAAAGTCTACGCCTCTGCCCCATACGGTATCTTCTCCGTACTTGCCCGGAAATATTCTGAACGTATCTGCTATCCATGCTTCAGCCATATTGCAATCCACGAAATTGTTGAGCAGAAGTTTTTTAGATGCTGTGAGTTTGAATTGCGGTTGAAATTCGGTCCTGGCACCGCCATGCCTGCCCCGTTCATTACATTCGATGAAACAAATCGTGATGAATAGAATAGTAAAAAGTTTTACCGATAAATTCCTTCTCATAGAAGTGATCTTTTTATCAAAGACCGGGCAATATACAACAACATGAAAATTTGAATGATAATAGCACAAAAAAAACGGATGAACGCTGATGATTTTCAATTTGTCACCAGCGAACTTGATTTATATTGCATCCGCTTATTCAGGATCAAAGATGTTCGGAATTTCATCATTCAAAAAAAGCATTGACAGTTTTATTGCTGCCCTCGCAGGCTTCACTGTTATTCTTTTATTCACCCGTCATGGAGGCATTGGTATTTCTCCCGATTCAGTTGTGTATGCTACAACTGCCGAGCATTTAAGAACAAATGGTAAACTTATTGACTATACACAACAAGCTGTTGTCAATTTTCCGGCATTCTATCCTTTTTTTCTTAGTGCCATTATGTGGATCACTTCATTAAAGCCATTAGTTTTTGCTCCTTATCTCAATGCTTTTCTTTTTGCGGCTGTTATTTACATCACCGGGCATATCATGGAGCAGTTTACACACAGGTCAAAATGGTATAAGGTAACTCTGTTAAGTTGTATCGCCTTAAGTCCTGCTCTCCTGGAAGATTACTCCATGCTCTGGTCCGAAACAATTTTTATTTTATTGCTGCTGTTGTTTATGATGACCATGCATCGCTATTTTCAAACCCACTCACTAAAAACACTGATCACAGCGGCAATCATCGCTGCGCTGGCCTGCATCACACGCTATGCAGGTGTCACCATCATTGCCATGGGGGGAATTGTATTATTAATGGATTCAAAACTTTTCTGGAGAAAAAAATTGATCCATCTTTTATTGTTTTCAGTTATCAGTCCATCTTTACTCATCATTAATCTTACCAGGAATTATGTTGTTAGCGGAACATTAACCGGTTCCAGGGAAAGATCGCTTACCTCCTTTATACAAAATGTAAACGATACCGGGAAGGCCTTTTGCGACTGGCTTCCTTTTTTTCATGATCATGAGAATACCGCAACATGGATAGGCCTGGTAATAATTTCAGCGCTTTCTTTTACCTGTGTGCAGCAGTTTTTAAGCAAACGCCGCATCGCTGACTACCTTGCCATGTCTGCCGCTTTTTCATTGTTGTATATTTTATTTATGATTATTACGGCTACGCTGTCACGGTTTGAAGAATTAAACAGCCGTTTTATGTCGCCTGCATTTATTCCTTTGCTTTGGTGCGGCAGCTACTGGCTCATAGTAATATTACAGCAGAGCAGGCGACCCATAAAAAAATGGTGGGCTGCGGCCGGCCTCGCACTGTTTCTTGGCTTTCAGTACAACCAGCTTGCTTCTAATTATGAAACGTGGGATGAAGTAAAGGATGAGGGCATACCTGGTTATACAGAAGATGATTGGAAATATTCTGACACAGTACAGTTTATTGAACAGGATTCACTCCCGTTCAAAAAAAATTATACAATTTATTCCGATGCACCTGATGCGGTTTATTTTTTTACCGGGAGGTTGTCAAAATTTTTGCCTCACAAAGAATTTAAGAATGAAGTGCAGGAATTTTCGACTGATCCGCATTGCTACCTGATTTGGTTTACCGGGGATGAAGATTCCGACCTGGTTGATCTCAATTTTGTCGTCAACAGGAAAAAAATGAAACTGCTGAAACAATTCAGTGATGGTGCTATTTACGGTTTTGAGGATTAGAACCAGGGGCCGGATTCATCTGCTTCATTTTGTTCTCATCTTTAAACAAGACCTCAGCTTTCGTGATCCATGAAAATCCAAATGAAATAAGGGCAAGTGATTCCAGCCAGAAAACAACATGCAGGTGTTCGCTTAAAGACGGCAGTAAAAAATTGATAACCGCAATGCCGGCAATACAAACGATCATGACAATGCCACAAACCAGGTAAACACTGTTCCGGTTTTTCTTTTGTCTTGTTGGTTGCGGGTCTTCGGTTTTCCTGAAAAGATATATTGAAAAGAATATGAAAACAGAGAAAAGCAAAAATGCAAAAATGAAATGCAGGGTATGAACGATACCGTTGACGCTTGTTGTGGGGCAAAGTGCCACACCCAGGGAAAATAAACAGCCCAGGTTTGCGGCAATACTATCAATGACTGCAAAGCCTTTATACGAAACAAGAAAGAATGCCAATGCAAACAGTACACCAACAAGAATATCGCCTGCCGTTCCATTATCATAATAATCGCTAATGGAGTATTCGATCTGCCAGGAATGATTGTAAATAAGCTTGCCGATCACCATTAAAAAGGGCAGCGAAATACCTGCAGCACCAATCAATTTTCTTAGTGTGAAGTAGGAAATGATTTGGTCATTGTTATTACCGTATCTCTTTGTTTTCGTTAGCAGGGTTGTGGGCATAAATATAGGTTAAAGGTTAAAAAATCTGTTGCAATATAAGAATGTCGGGCAGAACCTGACTGCAGATGAAAGATTTGCTCCGGGAAAAGACAAGCACCGGATGACAGCGAAAAACTTTTCTTTATATTTATAGTTTGTGACTTGTCTTACAGATAAATGCTATTAACTGCTATCATGCGATATTTTGTAGCTTCTCTTGTTTTTTTATTGTTATCATCCTGCCTTGCCGCCCAGGATTTCCTTCCTGATTCCGTTGTTTACCGACTTGCATTGAATCAAACATTTGCCTATAATGATTCCAGGATTATTAAAACTTCGGGTCTATACACGGGAAGCCAGTATGTAAGAGATTACTATAATGTAAAGGGGCATCCTTTTTTTCAAACCGATAGTTTGGAGAAAGGAGATGTATTTTATAATGGGGTTTTATATCGAAATGTAAACCTGTTATATGATCTTTCACATGATAATGTGATTACAGAATACTCGGGGGATACTAAGATTGTGCTTATTCCTGAGAAAACAGACTATTTTATTTTATCAAGTCATTTTTTTGAGAGGCAAGCTGATCCACTAACTGCGGGAGAGGGGTTTTATGATCTTTTACTTAATGATGAGATCAAAATATTGGCAAAAAGGGTTAAAAGATTAAATACTTATTCGGGCTCACCGGGATCAATTCCCTTTTTTATGGAAATTGACAATTACTTTCTTTATAAAGACAGCAGCTATCATTCGGTCAATAACAAAAAAGAATTATTGGAGGCATTAAAAAATAAAAAAGCCGAATTAAAAGATTTTATTTCAAAGAACAAACCTGATTTTAAAAGAAATTTTGAGAACACATTGATTCAGACGGCAAGGTATTATGAACAAATCAGTAAATAACAGGGGCGGATGGCTGGCAGGTATTGTGCTTTCGTTTTTGCTTTGCATTTGTTTCGAAATGAAGGCCCAGGAAAAAAAGTTGATAACCGGCGACTTCGACAGTACTTCATTTGCAGACTTTGTAAATAATGTTGAACGTATCTATCCTTGCCATTTTTATTACGATACTTCTGAACTGAGCAGGTTTCAGGTAACCATACATTTTCACCAGAAAAGCCTGGAAAATGTTCTTGGCCTGTTATTTCAAAATACATCCTATCATTTTGCTGTAGATTCATTGAACGAGATATTTATAACCAAGCGGTTCGTTATACAAACAAGCCTCCCACCAGATTTTTTTGCAATTGCCAGCACAAAAACTGATTCTATTGAAATCAAAGATTCCGGGCTGGAGCAACCCTCAAAAAAATTAAAATCATCTCTTGAAAATAAACTTTTTGAAATAGGATCTGTATCCGAGAATCCAAATCATAACAAAGCAACGCTCGCAGGTTATGTGCGTGAAAGCAAAAATGGGGAGGCAATAAGCGGTGCCACGGTATATGTGGATAGCCTTTCTGTTGGTACCATCACTGACTCATATGGTTATTTCACTCTCACGCTTCCAACCGGCAGGCATGAGTTGCATATCAGCAGTGTGGGCATGCAGGATACAAAACGGCAAATATTGCTGCACTCAGACGGAAAACTAAATGTCGAATTACAGGATTTTATACCAATACTTAAAGGTGTCACAGTAACGGCGGACAGGAATTCAAATATCCGCAATCTGCAAATGGGTGTAGCGAGGTTAAGCGTGAAAACAATAAAACAGGTTCCTGTGGTGTTGGGTGAATCGGATATTCTGAGGGTTGTGCTAACCCTACCGGGTGTTACAACAGTAGGAGAGGCAAGCACTGGTTTTAATGTGCGGGGAGGATCTTCTGATCAAAATCTTATTCTGTTTAATGATGCGACTATTTACAATCCTTCTCATTTGTTTGGTTTCTTTTCCGCTTTTAATACAGACGTTGTAAAAGGGGTTGAGCTTTATAAGAGCACGATCCCTGAAAAATACGGAGGTCGTCTTTCTTCCGTACTGGATGTAACCGGCAGAGAAGGCAACAGCAAAAAAATATCGGGTACAGGAGGCATCGGTCCATTGACAAGCAAATTAATGATCGAAGGACCTATTGTAAAGGATAAAACATCTTTTATACTTGGCGCAAGAACTACTTACTCAAACTGGTTGTTACGCAGCCTGCACAATACCGCATTCAATAACAGCAAAGGAAATTTTTATGATGCTGATCTTCATATCAGTCATACGATGGATCCTAAGAACAGCTTTTATTTAAATGGCTATATGAGCAATGATGGTTTCAGATTAAACAGCGATACTTTGTACCAGTACAGTAACCGCAATGCCAATCTTAAATGGAAGCATATTTTCAGCAATAAATTTTACGGTGTTCTTACGGCGGGTTATGATCATTACGAATATCATGAGTCGAGCGATGCAAACAAAGTAAATGCATTTAAATTGGGATTCGATATTAATCAATCATATTCGCGCGCAGATTTTAATTATTCACCCAATCCAAAACATACAATAGATTTTGGCCTGAACGCGGTTCATTATAAACTTTACCCGGGATCCTTCACACCTGAAGGATCAGCTTCGTTGGTTGTTCCTGATAAATTACAACCGGAACAGGCGCTTGAATCTGCGCTGTATCTTGGTGACCTTTTTAATGTTTCACCGGAATTTTCAATAAATGCAGGCCTGCGGTATTCTGTTTTCAATTTTCTTGGCCCGCACGATGTATATAGCTATGTCCCGGGTTTGCCGAGAGAAACAGCAACGATCCTGGATACATTATCTTATAAAAAAGGCAACAACATCAAAACATATGGCGGGCCTGAGATCAGGATAACTTTCCGGTATAGTTTAGAGAATAATGCTTCATTAAAATTAAGTTTAACCACTACAAGGCAGTACATTCACATGCTTTCAAACACGACTGCCATTTCACCGACAGATATCTGGAAGTTAAGCGATACCTATATACATCCGCAACAGGGGAGCCAGGTCTCATTGGGATACTATAAAAATTTTGCGTCAAACAGTATTGAAACCTCTGCAGAGATCTATTATAAGCAAATAAAAAATTACCTGGATTATAAAAATGGGGCAAGCCTTGTAATGAATCATCATATCGAAACGGATGTTATTAATTCACGGGGTCGCGCTTATGGCCTCGAACTCATGATAAAAAAATCCTCGGGGAAGCTCAATGGCTGGCTTAGCTATACTTATTCGCGTATTTTTTTGCGAACAGATGATCCGCTGGCCGGCGAAAATGTAAACCAGGGCAGATATTATCCGGCCAGTTATGATAAACCTAACAATCTAAACTTCATTGGTAACTACATGTTCAGTCACCGTTATAGTTTTTCAATGAACTTCGTTTACAGTACGGGCAGACCTATAACATTACCTGAAGGAGTTTATAATTATGCCGGTTCTCAAAGGTTATATTATTCACAAAGAAATGAGTTCCGTATTCCGGATTATTTCAGAACAGATATCTCTGTAAATCTCGAAGGCAATCATAAAATAAAACAGCTGACGCACAATTCCTGGTCCTTTGGAGTCTACAATCTCACGTTCAGGCAAAACGCCTACTCGGTTTTTTTTGTTGAAGAAAATGGAATTGTAAAGGGATATAAATTGTCCATTTTTGGAACAGCGATCCCTTTCATTACTTATAATTTCAGATTTTGAATAAATATTTGATTATATATATATCAGCTGTGATTGCACTAATCCCATCGGGATGTAAAAAACCTTATGAACCAAAGGCCATCACACAGATCGATAACCTTTTGGTGGTGGAAGGGGTAATAAACGGGAATCCTAATTCACCCACGACTATTTCGCTCAGCCGGCTGAGAAGGTTAAATGATAGCAGCTATAACAAACCTGAGCTCAATGCCAGTGTTCTGATCGAAGAAGAGGCAGGATCAACTTTTCCACTACAGGAAAGAGACAGCGGTTATTATTCATCCGGGAACTTAACCCTGGATGCTTCAAAAAAATACCGCATTTCAATAAGCACTTCAGATGGCGGCAAATATTCCTCTGACTTTACAAATATTTTGCAGACACCGCCAATAGATACCATAACGTGGGAACAAAATAAGGATGTCACTCTATATCTGGATTCGCATGATCCGCTGAATCAAACACATTATTACAGGTGGGATTATGTTGAGACATGGGAATATCATTCTTTTTTTAACACAATTGTCAGGTATCGGAATGATACGGTGGTGTATGAGTTTAATGACCAGATACATATTTGCTGGAAATCGGCGAACTCAACAGAGATACTATTAGGTTCTTCGGTGGCTCTAAGCAATGATGTGATCAGTCAAGCAAAAATAGGCACCATCCCTCAGAATTCTCAAAAAGGAAGTGAACGATACAGTGCATTGGTAAAGCAATATGCATTGTCGCAGGAAGCTTACGTGTATTGGCAAATATTGCAGAAATCGTCCCAGCAACTCGGAACTTTATTTGATGTGCAACCATCGCAATTGCAGGGCAACATTCATGGATCGTCTCATTCTTCGGAACCGGTGATTGGTTATATCAGCGCCAGCACTATATCCGAAAAAAGAGTGTTCATTGATTATTCTTCACTGACAGGTTGGAAAGAGTTTGACGGTAATACGTGTGAAATCATAGGAACTATCCCGGCTATCAGCGATGCTGAACATTTTTTATTTTCAGATGGTTATTATTCTCCTTATTATTTTGTAAGTGGAGGAGGCGTCACTTATTCAAGAACTTCTTGCCTGGATTGCCGGACGCAGGGAGGAACGACTGTAAAACCTCCCTTCTGGTAAAAATTTTATAATGAGTATCAAAATAAAAATCTTGTATCTCATTTTTTTGCTGTGGTTTTTTCAATCACACCAGCGTGCCTTTGCGCAGGAAGAAGTTATTGAACAATTGAAGAATAGGTTTGAGCAACTCAACACGCAAGGGTTGCCTGAGAAATTGTATGTGCATACAGATAAAAATTTTTATACGCCCGGAGAAATTATTTGGTTCAAAATATATTCAGTTGATGGTATTTTAAACAGGCCCCTTGATCTTAGCAAAGCAGCTTACGTCGAAATCCTGGGCAACGATCATAAACCGGTATTACAGGGAAAAATTCCTTTGAAAGAAGGTACCGGTGAGGGTTCGTTTATTATATCTTCTTCCATCGGTTCAGGTAACTACCTGTTGAGAGCCTATACCAGTTGGATGAAAAACGGTGATCCTAGTTTCTTTTTTGAAAAAACGATCACTGTTGTAAATAGCTTGAAAAGACCTAATTGGGCTTCCATAAAAAAAGAACAAGAGAAACCTGACGTGCAGTTTTTACCGGAAGGTGGTCAATTGGTAAATGGCATAGAAAGCAGGATCGCTTTTAAGGCCGTTGATAAAAATGGAAATGGAATAAACTGCAAAGGATATATTACTGACCAGGAAAATAACGTAGCGGCTTATTTCATTTCTTCTCATTTTGGTATGGGACGATTTTCCTTTTTGCCTGCAGAAGGAAAGGATTACAAAGCATTTATTCAATTAGAAAATGGAAGTTCCTTAGCTTACCCGTTTCCAAAGGCTAATGCGACCGGCTGGGTACTGAAATGCGAAGATGAGAATAGCCAGTTGTTGATCTCTGTCGTAACCAATAACCAGTTGCCGGGGTCTTATATTTATCTTTTGACGCAAACAAGACAGGTAATTAAAAATATAAAGGCACAAAAAATTTTAAGTGGTAAGTCTGAATTTACAATTGATAAAAACATACTTGGTGAAGGAATTTCTGACATCATTGTTTTTAATGACCAGTTGCAACCCGTGTGTGAACGGCTTTATTTTAAAAGACCCGGTCGACAATTGCAAATTAACTTAAACACGGACCGGGAAGAATATGAAAAACGACGCGCTGTTAACCTTCAAATGCTCGCAACAGATCAATTTGAAAAACCTGTTATTGCTGATCTTTCGGTTTCAGTGTATTTGGAAGATTCCATTCAATCATATAGTGACGATGATATCCGGAGTTATCTATGGTTATCATCGGATCTTATTGGTCATGTTGAAAAGCCAGCCTATTATTTTACTTCTAATGATACTGATGCAGCAACAACTGCAGATATATTGATGATGACACAGGGATGGCGAAGGTTTGACCGGACTATTATTCAACAAAGCAAAAAATGGTCACCTGAATTTATTCCTGAAACTGAGGGATCATCTGTATGGGGAAAGATCATTGATAAAAATTCAGGGCTTCCACTTGCAGGAGTGCCTGCATATTTTTCTGTTCCTGGTCAAAATTATTTTGTCACGGCGGCTGTCAGTGATACCGGCGGGAAACTAAACTTTAACACCAACAGTGTTTATGGTAATAATGAAGTTGTAGTTCAGCCAGGCAACACTGATGAAACCAATAACTATCGTGTCGACATAAACGGTCCTTTTTCCAACAGGTACTCGCAACGAAGCATACCTTCTTTTTCAATGACTGAAAATTTTATTTCACAGTTACTGACTCATACCATAAGCAGCCAGGTGCAAAACGTTTACTTTGAGACTCAGCAACAACAATATTTGATCAATTCTCTTTTTGATTCCACGGCTTTTTTTGGCAAACCCGATAAAAAATATTTCCTGGATGATTATACAAGATTCAGAACAATGGAAGAAGTAATGAGAGAATATGTTCCGGAAGTAAAACTGAGAAAGAAAGAAGGAGAATTTCATTTTATGGTCAAAAACTTACCTTACGGGTCTTTCTTTGACAGGGATCCTCTTATCCTTTTGGACGGCATACCTGTGTTCAAAGCCGGCGAGATCATGTCGCTGGATCCTCTCAAAATAAAAAAAATGGAAATTGTTGGGCGTTCATTTTATACCGGGCCTGTTGTACATACCGGAATTGTGAGTTACAGTACTTACGATGGCACTCTTGCAGGCCTCACCCTATCTTCAAATGCTATCGTTACCGATTACCCTGGCTTTTTATATGAAAGATCTTTTTATTCCCCCGTTTATCAAACACAGCAGGAATTGCAAGGCAGGCTTCCTGACTTTAGAAATGTACTTGATTGGGAACCTGAACTGAAAACAGGCATCGATGGAAAGCATTTGATTGGTTTTTATACCTCTGATTTACCAGGAAAATATATTATTGTAGCTGAAGGTATTTCCAGGGAAGGATTCTGCGGAAGTGCATCAGCAGTGATTACAGTAAAAAAATAAAAATTCCGCAAAACAAATCCTGATCATGATAAAAATTGGAGAGCAACATGAATAAAAAAATTGTTTACGATTTTGTGAACGCCATCAATGAACATGATATTGAAAAGATGTGTTTACTCATGACAGGTGACCACATGTTTATTGATGCACATGGCAACCGGGTTACAGGCAAAGATAAAATGAAAGCAGGCTGGCAGGCCTATTTTCAATGGTTTCCTGATTACAACATTGAGATCACTGACATGTTCCCTGGTGAAGAAACACTTGCCGCGTTTGGATTTGCATCAGGAACATTTAAAGGAATTCATACAGCCGGCAATAAAAATTACTGGCGGCTTCCTGCTGCCTGGAAAATAAAACTAACTGGTAACAGAATTAGCTTATGGCAGGTCTATGCTGATACAAAGATCCCGTTTGACATCATTGATAAGAACAAATAATGCTGTCCCTAGATCAACCTGTTTGCCCAAAAGTATTTCCTGCAGGATTTTGCAGAAACTGCGAAGTAACTTTGCTACCCTGATCTAAAAGATTTATTGTTACCTTAGGTTGCCTCTTTGCTTCTACCCTGAATCTTATTAATTCCCTATTTTTAAATCCGGTTCTATGACCGCCCGATTGTTCAGAATGAGACGAATTCAAACCCTGTGGAAGTTTAAATACTGAGCTCCAGTAATAAAAATCTCCGGTTCCGCAGCCCGGAGATTTTTTTGATGATGAGATAATACGTTCAAATTTTTTGAGATCAAAACCCTTTTTCGCGCAACCACTTCAGGGAATATTCCGCGATCTCCATCCATCCATGATCAAGAGCAAGGGAATGACCACGGTTTGTAAATGATTTGAATTCCGTTACAGCAGGCGATTTTCTGTACTGCTTTATTGCTGCTCTGCAAAGAATCGGCGGAACGATGTGGTCTTTGTCACCGGAAGTGATCAGCAGCGGACCTCTTTCAGTATTGGCAGTGTTTACTTTGTTTTCTGCTTTCGGGTTGAGTGTCGCAAATGCAACCTGGAACAAAGGACGTGCAGGAGATGGAACAGTAAAACGATCATAGAGATCTCTTGACTCTTTTTCATTGATTGCATTGGTAAAAGCATAATGAAATTGTTTATGAGTGAGCGAAACCGCTTTGGTAAGATTAAAGGGATTTCCGAGTACAGGAAAAGAAGCCCTGATCGCAGAAAAGGGCAATTGCCAAACTCCTTTTATGGGAGCGGGATCAATGGCTATACCCGCTGCCGCAAGTCCGCGGCCAAGGAGTATCTGAACCATCAGCCCGCCAAATGAATGACCGATCAGGATCGGTTTTGAAGTTAATGATGCAATTATTTTTGCATAACCATCTGCCACTTCTTTGATGCTATGATTGGCGATTGCTTTTGTATTTGCCCTTGATTCATCAACGGTTGCACCATCACCCGGCCAGTCCGGATTTAAAGATTCATAACCATGTTGTGAAAAAAATTGCATCCAGTGTTTCCAGGTAGATGAATGCATCCAAAGACCATGGATAAAAACAATGGGACTCTTTTGCATGGTTGTAAGTTTTGATTGGTTTAAATTGGAGAAATTGCAATTTATACAGCCGCATTGAACGATAAAAATATCTTTTTTGATGGAAGATGATTTCCGGTTTTGATTACTTTTGCGTTTAAAAGAACATCATGAAATATTTCTTTACTCTTGTTATGTTGATTGCTCTTGGTGCAGGATGTAAACAAAAGATTTTATCAGGCAAAGAACTTGACAATAAATTAAAAGAAACAATTGCAGATTATTTACATAAAACACTTCAGCCGGGAGTTAAGGTTACCGTAAAAGATGTTGCTTATTATCCTGAGCAAAAGGAAAAGAATTATATATGCCAATTTCATGTTGATATGAATTATGGTAGTAAGGACACAATTGGAATTGTAGGGGCAATTATTTCAAATGATTTTAAAAATGTGAAGAGAACACAATAAATAAGGGTGAAAGTTTAGTGTAAGTTGCAAAAAGAATTCATCATTTGATCTGTATGTGACATCCGGATTAATCACACATTGCTATAATTATTCTACTACTTTCTCAATGATCTTGTTGGTGTGCTTATTTTTTAGAATTAATTTTCGGGCGCCATAATGTGTTACTTCTTCTTTTACCAGGTAATTGTCTTTATCGTACTCGGTTAAATGACTGTCCTTGCTTACACCGGTCTTTCCGCGCCATATATCCAGTTTCACAGCTTCCCATTGTTTACTTTTTGCAGAACGATAAGCTGCATCCAAAATGCAATTCACTACATAGCCATCATAAAAATTTTCTTTCGGTTCTTTATTTTGTTCCATTGAATTGAACATATCCATGAACATGTGATTATAACCGAGTTCATTCAATTCATCGCCTACAGGGAATAACCACCCGGTATTGCTTTCTGCTTTTTCAGCTACATAATTGGCACCTTTACCCGTCGTGAACATTTCGAAACCGGTACGTAAAAAATTATTTATCCAAATGGTCCCTTCGGTTCCCATGACCTCATCGCGCAGATCCATACCACCACGGAAAGTCCAGCTTGTTTCAAATTGACCGATAGCTCCGTTCTCATATTTTATCAATGCTATTGCGTGATCTTCTGCTTCTATCGGTTTCACCTGCGTATCGGCCCAGCACATTACCTCAACGGGTTTGATATCTTTCCCGATATAGCTGCGTGTTAGTTCCACGCAATGACAACCGAGATCAAGAATACAACCTCCACCAGCCTGCTCCAGGTCCCAGAACCAATCGCTGTGAGGACCGGGATGTGTTTCTCTCGATTTGGCCCAGAGTATTCTTCCGAGACCGCCATTCTTTACTGTTTCAAATGCCTTTAAAAATTTGGGAGTGTATACAAGATCTTCAAGATAACCATTGAAGATGCCGACTTTCTCTACAGCTTCCAGCATGCGTTTCGCTTCTTCACCATTTCTTCCCAATGGTTTTGTGATGATGACAGCTTTTTTATGTTTGCAACACAACATCACTGCAGCTTCATGCAAATTATTTGGTAAGGCGATGCATACAACATCAACATCGGTATGAGAAATGGATTCTTCCATATTGATCGTCCAGTGAGATACATTATAATCCTTCGCAAATTTTTTTGCAGTTTCTTCGCGGCGTGAATAAATACTTACTATTTTGTCCCTGCTCCTGTAGCCTTGTAAAGAATCTGCATAAAACCGGCCAATGAATCCCGAGCCGAGCATGGCAATACGTTGCATGTTTTATTTTTTAGCAATTAAGAATTTATGATTAAAAAGTAAAAAGTAAAAAGTAAAAAGTAAAAAGTAAATTTTTAAGCAATAGGATAACAATTTTGATTTTTGACTTTTTACTTTTGCCTTCATAAGTTATCCTTGCATCAACTTCATCGTTTCCGGATCCCAGGAAATTATTTTTTTCTGAAAATAACTGTCATTGCAGGCAAGGCACGGAGCTGCTGCTCTGAAACCAAAAGTTGCATCTTCAACAATTGATTTGCCTGTTCTCATTGAGTCAAAAAAGTTGGTGAAATGAGCGAGATCAGCATCGTAGCCTTCCGGTTCTTTAAAATCAATATCAGGTTTAGAGGGTTGTTTTTTATCTTCTTCAGAATATTTTTTGTTATACTCCTGCTCCAGAACAATCTGCATCGCTTTGGGATAGGTAAACACTGCATCATACCCTCCAAAGCCCGGAGCCTTCGGCATGATGCTGTGATGAACTGTTAGGGCGTTGCCTTTCAAATCTATTACGCCTTCTTCGCCAACCAGTCTAATGCTTTCCTGTCCCCCGGTCCCGCTCACAAAATTTACCTGCAGGGTAAGCTGAAATGTAGGATGCTCGGGTGTTTCAGGATATTGCAAAATTCCAGTCATCACATCTGGCACGTCGCGTCCATCTTTCCAGTAAGAAAGCTGGCCTGATGAAAATATTTTAACCGGACCCTTCGAATCAGTAATAAAATGTGTTCCTGAAAGAAGATGAACGAAGAGATCACCTGCGACCCCGGTTCCAAAATCACGATAGTTGCGCCACCAAAAAAACTTTTTAGACTCAAAAGGAATTTTTCCCATTCCTTCAACATAGCGTTCCCAATCTACTGTTTCCGTGGATGCATTGTTGGGCATAGTATATTCCCAGGCGCCAATTGCACTTTGCCTGTCGTATACAGCATTCACCATATTCAATTTGCCTATTTCACCTGCTCTGTACAACTCTTTGGCCTTTGCATAAAGAATACTGCTCACCCGCTGGCTTCCGACCTGCATCGTTTTATTCGAAGCACGATGTGTTTCAACAACACTCATGCCCTCTTCTATTTTATGAACCATCGGTTTTTCACAGTAAACAGCCTTTCCTTTTTTCAATGCTTCCTTTGTTATTCTTGAATGCCAGTGATCACTGGTGGCAATAATAATAGCATCCACATCATTCCGATCGAGCACTTCGTGAAAATTTTTCGTAGTGAAAATAGTATTGCCATACATTTCTTTTGCATTTTCCAGCCGGCCCGAATAAAGATCACAGACACCGGCCAGTTCAACGCCCGGAACCTGCAAAGCAGTAGCCAGGTCTCCATGTCCCTGGATGCCAAAACCAACAGAAGCAACCCTGATCTTATCGTTGGCAGAGATTTTTTTGCTGTATCGGGTCATACGCTCTTCGGCTTCTTCTTTTGCCGCTAAACCGGCCAGGGGACCAGTGGCTGCAAGTAACCCTATGCTGCCGATCTTTTGTAAAAATTTTCTTCGTGAAGTCTGATTTTCTTTTGACATGCAATTCGTTTGAGTTTTTTAAGAAAATGTAATTCAAAGGGATCGGAACAGGAAGTTACGCAATCATCATAAAAAAAATCATATTTATCCAAAAACAAAATTGGTAAATTGAGTATTCAATCAAACATTTTTTTTATGTACACCCGCAGAATATTTGTAAAAAACAGTGCACTGGCACTGGCTGGTGCCAGCTTATTTTCTAAATCCATATTTACTATTTGGGATAGTGAAGCCATAATAGGCGTTCAGCTGTACAGCGTAAGGGATGATATGAAAACTGACCCGAAAGGCTCGCTGAAAAAGTTGGCCGACATGGGATATAAGGTTGTTGAACACGCCGGTTACAATAAAGGTAAATTTTATGGTTTTACCCCTACGGAGTTTAAACAGATACTCGATGACCTGGGGTTGAAAATGTACAGTGGGCACGTTAATTTTGGAATGATGTCCTGGGACAATTCTAAAAATGGCTGGACGGATGATTGGAGGCAGACGGTTGAAGATGCAGCTGCTGTTGGTCAGCAATTTGTGATCACCCCGGAACTTGCTGATGATGCACAAAAAGACTACGACAAGCTGATGAAAGTGATTGAACTGTGGAATAAATGCGGGGAATTATGTCAGAAACATGGAATGAAATTCGGATACCACGACGATTTCAACCAGGATAACACTTTACACGGTATGAGCCTTTACGATATCGTTATGAAGAACTGCGATCCGAAATTAACTATTCAGCAATTTGATATTGCCAATTTATATAATGCAGCGGGCACCGATCCATTGGATATTTTAAATAAATACCCGGGAAGATTTACTTCCCTGCATGTGAAGGATGTTTTGAAAGAGAAAAACGCTCGTAACGATCATGACAGCACTATTCTTGGGAAAGGGGTACTGAATGTTAAAAAAGTTTTAGAAGTAGCCCGGCAGAAGGGAGCATGGTTAATGATCATTGAACAGGAAAGCTACCAGGACAAAACACCGTTGGATTGTGTAAAGGAAGATCTGCAGATCGTGAAAACCTGGGGGTATTGATTAATCCGGTAAATGCAATTGATATTATCTCAATCCCGCTTGCCTGTATTTTATTTCACGCATAGGCGCAAAGAATACATGAGTCCATAGCGACTTTGCACGTTTTGCATGAAATCATCCTTAAAACTAAATCACTGTCATTATTTGAAATATATTCCCGCTTTAATACTTTGTTTATCGGGCATGTTTTCTGTTGCCCAAAAAAAGAACAGCAATTTTCAATTTCATATTCGAAAAACAAATGAGCACATAGTTATTGATGGCGTCATGAATGAATCCGCATGGCAACAGGCCGAAACCGCCACAAATTTTTTTATGGTATTGCCGATGGATACTAGCAGGGCTGCTGTGAGAACGGAAGTAAAGATGGTATATGATGATAAGAATATCTACATCATTGCCATTTGTTACCTGCCAAAAAGAGGTCCTTACATGGTTGAATCATTAAGACGCGATTTTGTTTTTGGAAAGAATGACAATTTTATTTTCTTTTTAGATACGTTCAATGATCTCACCAGTGGTTACACTTTTGGTGCGAATGCAGCAGGCGCTCAATGGGACGGAATGTTACATGATGGTGGTGCTGCAGATCTTAACTGGGACAATAAATGGGTATCTGTTGTAAAAAATTATGATGACAAATGGATATTTGAAGCGGCTATTCCTTTTACGACGATTCGTTATAAAAAAGGTATCAGCAAATGGGGTATAAATTTCAGCAGGCTGGATATCACGGCAGCTGAAAAGTCTTCCTGGGCAGCGGTTCCAAGGCAATTTCCAACAGCTTCACTGGCATACACCGGTGAGTTGATCTGGGACCAGGCGCCTCCCGGGGCTGGCTTAAATTTCTCTCTCATACCTTATGCATTGACAGGTATATCCAAAGATTATTCTGCAACAACAAAACCTTCCTATAAGAAGCAAATTGGCGCCGATGCAAAGATCGCGATCACTTCATCTCTCAACCTGGATCTTACAGTAAATCCTGATTACTCGCAGGTGGAAGTCGACAAGCAGGTTACCAACCTTGATCGTTATGAATTATTTTTTCCTGAAAAAAGACAATTCTTTCTTGAGAACAATGATCTTTTTGGAAATTTTGGATTTGCCGACATTCGTCCATTCTTTTCACGACGTGTCGGTTTGGAAGTGCCTATTGGTTTTGGAGCAAGACTAAGCGGTAACATTGATAAAAACTGGCGTATTGGTGTCATGGATATGCAAACAAAAAAACAGGATTCATCCGGTCTGCCTGCACAAAATTTTTCAGTTGTGGCATTACAGAGAAAAGTCTTTGCACGATCAAATATCAGGCTCATGTTCATTAATAAACAATCATTGGACTATGAACCCGGAAAAGACAGCACGAAACCACAATACTCTTTGTATAACCGAAATATCGGGGCTGAATACAATCTCGCATCTTCAAATAATTTATGGACGGGAAAATTCATGGTATTGCAATCTTTTTCGCCCGGCAATAATAAAAACAGCTTTACTCATGCTGCCAACCTGCAATACAATGACCGCCACTGGTTGATTTCATGGCAGCATGAATATGTCGGAAAAAATTATCTGGCAGAAGTTGGTTATGTACCACGTAACAATTATATCAAATTAAATCCCAGTATCGCTTACCTTTTTTTCCCAAAACACAGCTTTGTATTAAGTCATGGTCCGCGATATACCGGCACCTGGTATTACAATACATCGTTTAAAAAAACAGACTATGATAACATTTTGCTTTACCAGTTCAATCTCAGGGACCAAAGCAGTTTTGATGTATGGGTGAATAACGACTATGTACAATTATTGCAACCTTTTGATCCGACCAATAGCAACAGGGATTCACTGGCCGCCGGTACCATCCATCGCGCCAAAGCCTGGGGTGTGGACTATTTTTCAAAACCTCAGCGCCTGTTCACGTATGATATTTCCACTCATATTGGCGGGTATTATGCCAATGGTAAAATATATAACGTAAGTGTTGATATGGGCTACCGGTTTCAACCCTATGTAGGTATCACGTTAAGCGCTGTTTATAATCATATTATTTTGCCACAACCCTGGGGCAACACCACATTCTGGCTCATTGGACCACGGGTTGATATTACATTCACCAATACATTGTTCTTAACAACTTTCATCCAGTATAACGAGCAGCAAAAAAATATTAATCTCAATACAAGATTGCAGTGGCGATATAAACCCGCATCAGACCTGTTTCTTGTTTATACGGATAATTATTATTCTTTTCCTTTGTATATACGCAACAGGGCCTTTGTTTTAAAATTTACTTACTGGTGGAATAATTAACAGTAATCAGAATTATTTAGAGAAGATACTATTTCTTACACCCAGGTGAATCCTTCATTGCGAATGGGCAAAGTTCGTGGACGATCACCAGCCGCTGCAAGTGCATTACACAATGCCGGGGCCACTGTTGGCAATCCCACTTCACCTACGCCGCCCGGCTCTTCTTTGCTGTCTATCACATAAACTTCCATCGGCGGCATTTCATCGAAGCTCAATAATTCATAACTAAAGAATCCATCCTGCAACACCCGGCTATTATTGATAGTGATCTCTCCTTTTAATGCCTGGGTCAATGCAAAAGCAAGTCCTCCCTGCATTTGATTGATCGCTCCATCAGGATTGATCACAAGGCCACAATCAATAGCAGCAATTACTTTAACGATCCTGAATTTTTTTGGAGCCAGCAATTCAATTTCTATTGCATGCGCTGCATACGATTTGGCAAAGATGAATGAGTGTGTTGCAAGACCAATAAAATGATTGGGTTTACGGGGTTTTTTCCATCCAATTTTATCAGCTACCATCTTTAATACGGCGGCTACTCTTAGCGGAGATTGTGTGAGAGCTCCCGGTCCTTCGCCCGTTTTAAAATCAGCCCTGTTTTCAAGCATGGACAAGCGAAACTCCACAGGATCTTTTTTTAGTTTGGTTGCCAATTCGTCAATAAAGCTTTCAACAGGAAATGTATTTACACAAATATCTACTGAGCGTAACCAACCACGGTTGATATTAAAATCAACACCAGTATAACCGGTATACACATTCGGAATATCATAACAAAAACCACTGTCCGCTCCATCCATTTCAGGCACTTCTTTACTTTCAGGTCCATCAGTCATGTACGCAACAGGTGTACCCAATACATGGTGTTGCCAACTGGCAACATTGCCTTTACTATCGATACCAGCTTTCAGGAGGTGGTAATTGGCCGGGCGGTATGGCTCAAACCGGATATCATCCGTCCGTTCCCAAATTAATTTTACAGGTTTGTCGATTTGTTGAGCAATTTTTACCGCTTCGATCGCAAAATCAAAGTGCAATCTGCGACCAAAAGCACCTCCCATTAATGAGAGGTTTACTTTTATATTTTGTTTTTTGAATCCGCAGTCTTTGGCGATTGTATTGACAGCCCAATCCGGTAATTGAAGGCCACCCCATAATTCACAATTGTCTCCGTTAACTGCCGCTATGAAATTTACAGGTTCCAAAGTAGCATGTGCCAAAAATGGTTCAGCATAAGAAGCAGTTATTTCGGTTCCGGTAAATCTCGTTACATCGCCTTTTTTAAAAACATCAAACTGTGGTTTATCGTTTGCCTTCGTCTGAAATGTCTTAAGGAGTTGATCCGTGCTTTCATTATTACGGCTTCCTTCATTCCAGTTAATGTTGAGCAGTTTTTTTGCCTTCATGGCTGCCCAGATATTCGTGGCAATAACCGCTACACCTGCTCTTACATGCATCGGTGCTCCTGTTCCACCATAGGAAACAATTTTCAGCACGCCGGGCAGTCTTTTGGCCGCACTATCGTCTACCGATACTAATTTTCCATCGAGTACCGGGCAACGTTCCACAACGGCATATAGCATTCCATCTATTTTCAGATCCAATCCATATTTTGTTTTGCCCGTAAGAATGTCTTTAAGATTGGAACGTTTTTCTGATTTACCGATCAGTTTAAAGTCCTTTCGATTTTTTAATATTACTTCTGACGGCACGGGTAACAAAGCAGCTTCGCATACCAGATCACCATAGTGAATTCTTTTCATCGTGACTGTATTCACCACTTCGCCATTATCTGCTGCGCAGGAAGTTATGGCGATCTTCCACTCTTTGGCAGCCGCAGCAATAAGCATTGACTTTGCCACAGCGCCTGCTTTACGCAGGGTGTTGTACATTTCAAGTACG
This sequence comes from Chitinophagales bacterium, assembly GCA_044448365.1. Lineage (GTDB taxonomy): Bacteria > Bacteroidota > Bacteroidia > Chitinophagales > Chitinophagaceae > VBAU01. Next base: position 8,611 of record JBIOGV010000005.1, on the reverse strand, counting down.
CTCTGGCTACCACCCGTATCATGTTGTCCTTCTTTTAAAGTACCAAAGGGGGCGATCTCAGATTTCACATCGTTAAAATCAACATCGAGCTCTTCTGCCACGATCATGGGTAAAGCTGTATCTACTCCCTGGCCCGATTCCTGTTTTGCAACGAATACAATAACCTTTCCTTTTTTATCAATTTTTAAAAAAGCATTCGGTTGAAAAAAATCACAATCAGGCGGAATCGTTGCAGTTGATAAACCCGGTAAAAAAAACGCTATCGCCAAACCTCCGGATGATAAAGAAGTGATTTTTATAAATTCCCGGCGATCTATCTTTATTTTTTTCATATCATGTTTTATGGAAGATTATTTATTGAGTTCTTTAACAGCTTCGTGAATGGCTTCTTTTATCCGATGATAGGTGCCACAGCGGCAGAGATTACCACTCATCACTTCATTGATCATTTCATCTGTCGGCTTCCGGTTTTTTCCAAGCATTGAGGCAGCAGCCATCATTTGCCCCGGCTGACAATAACCGCATTGGGGCACGCCGATTTTTTGCCAGGCTTTCTGAACAGGATGTGTGCCATCGTCCGACAATCCTTCTATTGTAATAATTTTTTTATTTACACAGGCACCGACCGGCCGCTGGCAGGAAAATACAGCATTTCCATCCATCATCACCGTACAGGCACCGCAACTCGCTACGCCACAACCATATTTTGTTCCTGTCAGATCAAGCAGGTCCCGAAGTACCCAAAGCAAGGGCATGTCTGGTTCTGCTTCTACAGTATATTGTTTGTTATTTACATTGAGTGAGAAAGATGGCATACAAATCATTTAAAAGTGAAAGAGAAAATTGCCAATAGGAATTTACGAAAAATGATAATGTTAAAAACTGATTTCCGAAATAGCCTGGTAATTGTGATGAATCCTGAACCAATCAATGACTAAATTTCCTGAAAAATATATTTTATCCTTTTTGGGCTATACTCCAAACTGCTGGAGATGATGATCAAGATGCTTGTACATGGCCTTGCTCCATTGTTCTTTGGTCATTCTTCCAAAAAACGGGTGGATCTCATTCACGATCTTACTTTCCGTAAAATTGCTGACGATATTCAGAAGAACCTGTTTTTCTTTTTCAAAATCTTTTTCCTGCCCTGTCATTATGAAAGATTTGTCGGTGGGAAGGTTGCGTTTGAAAGGTTTTTCGCTATACATCATGGGTTTGGCCAGTGGTCCCACAATTCTTCCGAATAATGTTCGAGGTAATTTATGTGCACCTACTGCTACACCTATCGGCATTTTCAGGTGAGCCAGCATCTGGCTGACGTTCATCTTTCCCCAGTGTGGTTGGGATTGCGGAGACAATTTATTGATGCGGTCGATAATATCTTTTTTGACAGATGGTTCAAACAAATTCTTTAGTTCCATAAAAATTGGTTTATAATGAAAGTTCAGGGATTTTTTTCATAATAAGGAACTTCGTCATGCGACACTGACTCTTCCTGGTGCCAGTAAGCAAGCGTTACAACGTGTCCATCCTTCGTATGAAGCAATCTTCCAAAGATCGCATTGGTTGGATTAAAGGTAACATCAGTTACTCCCAAAGTGAATGTTTGAGGTGCGGGGGGTATAGCTGAAGTTTCTGCCGATGTTGTAACGACAGATGATTGAGCATTCGCTTCTGTGGTTACAGCTGGCTTAGGAACCTGTGCTGCGACGGGCTTTGGTGCAGGTGATGAAACAACAATAACTGTATATTTATTAAACTCCAGTAGTTGTTTGAGGAAAGCCACTCTTTCCGCTGAAGCATTCTTTTCTACGATGGCACATTTTACACCATTCAGTTCTTCGAATTCATGATTTTTGTTGATCGCCATTTTAAATTAAAAATTAAAAAATTAACGACTGGCTGCTTTGCATTTTAATTTTGCCATTTGAATCACTTAAATAATTGAATGAATATAGTAAACATTCACAGTCTTGGGTTGGCCGGTTTAATTGGTTTATCAAAAGAATTAACGCCGCGTGTTTTCAATTTGCGACGAAAAACCTTGTCTCCGGCAGAGACATAAAGAATATCAAAATTGGCACCCCCAAGACAAACATTCGAAGCCTGTCCGTTCGATAGTGGTATTGGTATGATCGCTTCCACACGCCCTAACTGATCTAATATTTGTATACCTGATCGTGAGGCTACATATACTCTTCCCGCAGTATCACACCTTATGCCGTCAGGCCATGCGTTATCTTCTGTATCCGGCCCGTGTAACCAGCCATATCGCTGCTTGTAAGCTAATGTTCCATCTGTCTTTATTTTATAAACCCAGACCCAATGAGTCGCCGATTCAGTAACATACAATTGTGTTTGATCAGGAGAAAGAGTGACACCGTTGGGAAACTTCAATCCTTCATCCACGACAATTTTTTCACCATCAGGGCGGATCAAATAAACTTTGCCGGGTTTTGTTGTTCCGTCCGGAGCCGTTACATAGATGTTTCCGTTATATGCAATAACAAGATCGTTACCTGCGATGCTATCTGCGATCACTGTTTCCTTTTCACCAGCATCATATCTTATTACTTGTTTTGTTCCTCCTGCCACGGTATATCTTTTTCCATCAGGTCCAAAGTAAGTGCCGCTTGCTTTTTTTGCATCAACATTCAGTGTAATTAATTTTCTATCCAACCCAATTTTATATGTCTTCGATGCAGGAATATCCTGGTAATAGACTTCGCCATTTTTATCAGCAGTTGTTCCTTCTGTGAATTGATATCCTTGTCCAACTAATTCCCAATCTTCACCCGGAATCAGAAGATTGGATAAAAAATCATTTTTTGAAATTCCTTTTGCAACGGATTTTGGCCAATCCTTCCAAAGCCAGCGCATAGCTTCAGGAAAAATTGCATTGCCCTGGTTTCCATTATGGCCACCTTCGCCCCAAACATGATTCACTTCATAGCCTGCAAAACTTAAAGAACGTTCCATTGTTTCATTTGCCTTCCACCAGTCACCGGCATAAATATTCAGATCATTAGTACCATCCTGTAAAAAAATGCGGATGGGTTTAGGTTCATATTTTCGAATGAGGACAGGGTAGCGATCTCCTCCGCGCAAGCCAGTATAAGTGCCGATGGCGCTGAATACTCTTGAAAATTCTTCAGGATGTTCCCATGCTGCAGTGAAGGCACAGATTGCGCCGCTGCTCGATCCGCCAATAGCCCGGTCATTACCATTTTTTGATAAATGTATCTCACGGCCATCACTTGTTCTTTGCTTTTCAACTTCAGGCAAAATTTCTGTAAGGATGAAACGACAATATGCATCACCTAATCCATCGTATTCAAAACTCCTGTTAAAACGATCCAATGCATCGGAGCCACTGTCTGCCAAAACTTTTCCGGGTGTTACAAATACTCCAATAGTCACCGGCATTTCTTTTTTATAAATAAGATTATCAAATACAGTAGGAGCTTTCCATTGAATGCCATCCTGGTTTACATATACACAGGCCGGTTTATCGGGATCATATTGAGAGGGAACATATACCCAACATTCTCTGAATGTTCCCGGAAAAATCTTTGACTGAGAAAAAGAGAATTTCAAAATTTCTCCTCTCGGCACTCCGGGTTGCAGCATGCTGGCTGAATCCACAGGATAATTTTCTATAGGCTGTTGCCCAAAAAGAAAGATGGGTAAAAAAAGTGCAGCGACGAGAAAAGTTTTTTTCATTTTTACTTTTGACTTTTTACTTCATCAACGAGTGAATATAATTATAGGCCCCGCTTGCAATTCCTGTAATTAAAATACCACCAACACAAATGACCATTGCAATTTTTGGCTGCCAGTTACTGTGAATTTTTTCAATTGGATTTTGGTTGGTATCCATGAAAATGGCTTTGATCACTTTAAGATAATAATACAGTGCGATCACCATATTCAACACCGCGATCACGAGCAGCAGATAATTTCCGGTGCCCGCGCCCGCAAATAATAAAAAGAACTTTCCGAAAAATCCCGCCATTGGGGGAATACCAGCCAGTGAGAACAATGATATTGCCAACACCCAGCTTAAAAGCGGGTTGGTCCTGTAAAATCCTTTGTAATCATCCATGTTTTCCTTTCCTGTCAGGGCACTTACCAATGATATGATACCAAAAGCCCCAAGATTGGAAAAGATATAGACGAGGATAAAAAAGATAACAGAAGTACTTCCTGCTGTCGATTGCCCGCTTAGCCCCACTAAAATAAATCCAACCTGTGCAATGGAAGAAAAGGCAAGGAATCGTTTCATGTTTTGTTGACGCAGGGCGAATAAATTACCAATGACCATGGTCGCGACAGAAATAAGAAAGATCATATTGTACCAGCTTTTTGCAATGGGAGAAAACACCTTATAAAAAACAGAGACCATTACAAACAGGATGGCGGCTTTTGAAATAACGGATAAATATGACGTAACGGCTACAGGCGAACCTTCGTATACATCAGCCGTCCACAAATGAAAAGGCACAGCGGAGATCTTAAATCCAAAACCCGCTAGCAATAAAATAAAAGAAAATATTTGCAATGAATTTCCATTGATATGTGTCGTTAGTTCTGCAAAACTCAATGTGCCTGTTGAACCATATAATAATGAAATACCAAAGAGCAGCAAGCCCGAAGAAAATGCAGAGGATATGATCATTTTAAAAGCGGCTTCGGATGAGCGTCTTTTATCCAGGTCAAAATTGGAAAGTGCAGCGAGTGGTATGGTTGAAAGCTCAAGCCCGAGATAAAACATCAGGAGGTTGCTGCTTGAGATCATAAAGAACATTCCGAGTAATGTTGACAGCAGGAGAATGTAAAATTCAACTATATGCCTGTGATTTTTGAGCCAGTCATAAGATTGTAATGAGATGATCAGTGTGCCCAGGTTGAGAAAATTTTTCTCGAGTGTAAACAATTCACTGGTGCGATACATGTCGCCAAACAGATTTCCGTTTGGGATATAGAAAAATCCTGAAACAAGATTAATGAATAAGAGAACATTTATAAAATTCAGCATTCCTTCATTCTTCCACGCCTTGTTTGATAGTTTCAGGAACAGGAGAATAAAAATGATCACTGTGATCATTAATTCAGCCTTCATTAAGTATAAAAAATCGTTCAGCATAAAGCCCCTCCCAGCCTCCCCTAAGGGGAGGAGTACAGTTTCATTTTACAATGACGGTTATTTTGTTTATGATCGTTTCAGCAGCCGGCGTGATCAGGTTATTCAACCAAAATGGTGCAATACCAATTGCAACAATACCAATGATCAATAAAGCGGCGGCCCATTTTTCATTCCATTTTGCATCGACCTCACCCCCAACCCCTCTCCAAAGGAGAGGGGAGCTACTATCTGTGAGTTGTAATGGACCCATGATTGCTTTGCCTACGGCTCTTAAAATATAGACTGCCGTTACAACTATCGAAGCGCAGGCAATAATGGTAGCAATGCGATAAAAATTATCGGCGTTTTGCCAGGATCCCATGAACACGGTCACTTCGGCCACAAAACCGCTAAAGCCCGGCAAACCCAAAGAACAAAGACCTGCAATTACAAAAACTGTTGAAATGAACGGCATTACTTTTAACAATCCTCCTAATTGTGAAAGTTGTCTTGTATGAGTGCGGTCGTAGATCATGCCAATGCAGGCAAAGAAAAGAGCTGTCATTAATCCATGAGAAACCATCTGCATCACGGCACCTGTTATTGCTGTTTTTGTCAGCATCCCGATTCCCAATAGAACAAATCCGCAGTGGCTGACGGAAGAGTATGCGTTGATATATTTCAGATCGGTCTGCATCATGGTAGCGAAAGCTCCGTATAAAATTGCAATACATGCAAGAACAATGATGATCCATGAGTATTGATGTGCAGCTTCAGGCATTAAAAATGTAGCAACTCTCAAACAACCATAACCACCAAGTTTCATGGATATGCCTGCCAAAAACATGGATGCTGCAGTGGGTGCTGATGAATGGCCATCAGGTACCCAGGTGTGAAAGGGAAATAATGCTCCGAAAATTCCAAAACCAACAAATGCAAACGGGAAGAAAAATTTTTGAACTGACAAAGGAATATTCATTTGTGCGATCCGGAGAATATCAAATGTATGCTGCCCATTACCGGTATTTGTATTCAGGTATAAACCGATCAACCCGACAAACACCAGGGCAGAGCCGCCCATCAGCATTAATGCCAGTTTCATCGCGCTGTATTCTTTTTTTCCACTGCCCCAGATGCCAATTAATAAAAACTTTGGAATGACCGCTATTTCTAAAAAGAAAAATAAAGTAAAAAGATCAAGAGAAATAAAAAAGCCATAAGCACCCATGCTCAGGAATAGGAGAAGAAAGAAAAATTCTTTGCTCCATTTTTCAATGTTCCAGGAAACGAGTATTCCGGCCAGCACCACAAAGGAAGTAAGCAGGATCATTGCGACTGAAATCCCATCTACACCAACATGATAATGGATGTTTAGCGCGACATACCATGTGTAATTGTTCTCAAAGAGCATGGCGGCATTATTGCCGGATGATCTTTCAGTCCAGTAAAAATATAATAGTACGAATGCAAGAATAAGCTGTATGGAAGCACCCACTAATGAAACTATCCGCACCTGTTTCGATCCTTTTAACGGGAGAATAGCGATAGCAGTAAGCAGAGGTAATAGTATGAATAAAGAAAGATTCATTTTATATTTTGTTTAGTGCCCGGACAGAATATATTAATAGTAATATCATTTTATATCTCTCCTGCGGTGCTATTTATTTCCATAAGTACAGAAATATAATTACCAAAACCACAATGCCTCCAAAAAAATACAAGGCATAATTCTGTACTCTTCCTGATTGTATTCCTTTTATTAAGACTGAAATTCTTCCGGTTGTCCATGCAATGCCGTTCATGGTTCCATCAACAATATTCCTGTCTATCCATGCTGCCGGTCTGCCGATTAAATTGAAAATGATCTTTTTTGTGATGAACAGGTAGATCTCATCAATATAAAATTTTTGATAAGCAGCTTTATAGATTCCGCCAAGAGTTGATGCAAGCCTTTGCGGACGGTCAGTTTGCTTGAAATAAAGACTGTATGCGATCAATATCCCAATTATCGCTAATGCTACCGGGGCAATTGAAAAAGAGAGGTGTATTTCACTATGAAATCCTTTCCCATCGGTTGAAATGAAATTTGAAAAAGGAATAAAACCCACCAATACAGTTCCGACAGACAGGATCACTAATGGAAGTTTCATGCTGAATGTTCCCTCTGAATGGTGACTGATGAGTGATGAATCCCGATAGCTTTCAGGATGAGGCTGGTTCCAGAAAATTGAAAAATATAAACGGAACATATAAAATGCCGTGATACCGGAGGTAATTAAACCGATGTAATAAATAACAGAGCTATTTTGCCAGGCAGCCATTAAAATTTCTTCTTTGCTGAAGAAACCGGCAAATGGAGGTACTCCGGCTATTGCTAAACAAGCGACCAGGAATGCAATATTTGTGAGAGGCATCAATTTTCTTAAACCACCCATATCTTTCATTTCATTGCTATGAACCAAATGGATCACCACACCGGCACACAGAAATAAAAGTGATTTGAAAAATGCATGAGTGAATAAATGGAACATGGAAGCTGTATAACCTGCGCCATTTTCTCCACCATAACCTGAAACGCCAAGAGCAAACATCATGTAACCGATCTGTGACATGGTTGAATAAGCAAGCACACGTTTAATATCAGTTTGCGTACAGGCAATGACCGCAGCCAGGAATGCGGAGATCGCTCCTACCCACGTAACAATATGCAGCGCTGCTCCATTGATATGAAATATTGGAAATAATCTTGCTACCAGGTAAACGCCGGCGACAACCATCGTAGCTGCATGTATCAATGCAGACACAGGTGTCGGGCCTTCCATGGCATCGGGCAACCAGATATGCAATGGAAACATGGCACTCTTGCCTGCGCCACCAATGAACACTAATGTGAGGGCCCAGGTTAGCAGTGAGATTCCCAGGAAAGATGTTGAGGCAATGGCAATCAACTGCGGAGAATGAACATCAGTTAATCGATGAATGAGGGTATTGAAATCCAGCGTCTCTGCCCGGAAGCCAAGGATCAAAATACCTATCAAAAATCCGAGATCTGCAAAACGGGTTACAACAAATGCCTTTTTCGAAGCTGCGACTGCGGAAGGCCGGTCATAATAAAACCCGATAAGCAAATAAGATGATATACCAACCCCTTCCCAGAAAATATAGATCTGGAAAATATTTGATGCCATAACTAACCCCAGCATGGAAAAAGTAAACAATGAAAGAAATGAAAAATAAGTTCCAAATCTTTCTTCACTTTTCATGTAACCAAGGCTGAAAATATGTACCATTAATGAAACAAAGGTTACTACCACGAGCATCATGACCGAAATAGGATCGAGAATGACTCCCATGTCAATGGAAAGAGAAGAAGAAAAATTCAGCCAGTTATATTTTATTGGGATCAATGTTTGATAAACACCATTTACCTTACCATCTACAAAAAAATAATTATAGGCAGCATATAAAGTCAGAGCTGTTGATGCA
>JBIOGV010000004.1:0-36971 GCA_044448365.1 Chitinophagales bacterium | reverse complement strand
GAATCCGGAATATAATAACGAAGAAAAGCTTTCCGATCTATTGAACAACTGGACAAGAGCGCCGAAACAAATGGAATTGCTTTTAAGTTACCTCCATTTAATAAAAACCATTGGTGAAGTCACCAAATCAGAATTGTTGAAGAAATCCAGGGCTTCGGATGCTCAGTTAAAGGGCCTGGTTGACAAGAATATTCTGATCACTGAAAAAAGAAGTGTTGACCGTCTGCAGTATCTTCCTAAAAATGTTCACATTGATTTTGAATTGTCCTCTCTTCAGCAGGAAGCATTTGAAAAAATAAAAGGATCATTTTCGGAAAAGCCTGTTTGCCTTTTGCATGGAGTTACTTCAAGTGGTAAAACGCAAATTTATATTAAGCTCATAGAGCAGTCCATTCTGCAGGGCAAACAGGCTTTGTATATGCTGCCTGAAATTGCTCTCACTTCGCAGATCATTCGCCGCCTGCAAAAACATTTTGGCGGGTATATCGGGATCTATCATTCAAAGTTTTCTCAAAATGAAAGAGTAGAAATATGGAACAAAGTAAAAAACGGGGAATTAAAAGTCGTCCTGGGCGCCAGGTCATCTATTTTTCTTCCTTATAATAACCTGGGCCTGGTCATTTGCGATGAGGAGTACGATACTTCATACAAACAGCAGGATCCGGCGCCAAGATACAATGGACGTGATGCTGCTGTTTATTTTGCTTCACTGTTCAACGCAAATGTTCTGGCTGGCAGTGCTACGCCTTCTTTGGAAAGTTATTACAACGCAGCATCGGGAAAATATGGTTTGGTTGAACTGATGCAGCGCTACGGTGATGTGCATCTGCCACCGATAGAGATCATCGATACCAAAAAAATAATTCAGAAAGACAGGTCGAAGGTGATGCTTTCTCCACAGTTGATCGAAGAAATAAAAAAAACAGTTGAAGGAAATAAACAGGTGATCCTTTTTCAAAATCGCCGCGGTTATTCGCCTTACCAGGTTTGCCAGGTTTGCGGCTGGATACCTCAGTGTAAATATTGTGATGTATCGCTGACCTATCATAAATTTTCAAATAAACTGGTTTGTCATTACTGCGGCACCACTTACCCGCCGTTGACAATATGCGCCGCCTGCGGCAGTCATAATTTTATGCAGAGGAATTTCGGGACTGAAAAGATTGAAGAGCAATTACTGGAAGAATTTCCCAATGCAAAGATCGCGCGGATGGATGTGGATACGGTGCGTGGAAAAAATGCCCATGATGTATTGATACAACAATTCGAGCAACGAAAAATCGACGTTTTGGTAGGAACCCAGATGGTGGTAAAAGGTTTGGATTTTGATAATGTGGACCTGGTGGGAATTTTAGATGCGGATGGATTATTACATTTTGCTGATTTCAGAGTGAATGAACGGGCTTTTCAATTGATGGAGCAGGTGAGTGGTCGTGCCGGACGAAAACAAGACACCGGAAAAGTATTGTTGCAAACAATGCAGCCACAACACCCGCTTTTGCAGGTGATTCAGAGGCATGATTATAAAACCATGTATGATACCGAGATCGAAAGTCGCAGGCAATTTTTTTATCCACCATTTTCGCGATTGATTCATCTAACCTTTAAGCACAAGATGAAAGATGTTGTAGAGCGTGGAGCACATCAGTTTGCAAACAGTTTGAGAAATAAATATGGAAATCATATTGTCGGTCCTGCTGAGCCGGTGATCAATCGTATCAGAAATTTATTTTTAATGGAGATGCTTTTAAAATTACCGAGGGATACAAAACTGATTACTCAGTGCAAGCAGGATATTCTGCATCAGATAGCTGTGTTGTACAATGAAAGAAGTTTTAAGAGTGTTGTTATTGTGCCGGACGTGGATGTGATGTAAAAGCCCCCTAAATCCTCCCCAAAGGGGAGGACTTGCTAACACACAGACCAGAGAGTCAAAACTTTTTTTATGTGTTTGGAATTATAAAAAAGTTGAAGTGTGGATATGAAGTTTTGATTTATATTACCAACACACTAATTTATGATATAACATACGCGAATAGATTTTTTTCGATTCTTAAATACAATAGTTCAATGTTTTGCATTTCATATTATCGTTAAAACAATCTAATTATTAGTTTTGCCACTTATTTCTCCATACCCATAGACAAAAAACCCCTTCTCATTTTTCTTTGATGCGGCTATCATTGCTTTTGCAACATCTTTAGCTGGTATTGCCTGATATTTTCGCATACCCCATTGGAATAGAAATGAAAATGCTTTCATCAACTGTTGCCCGATTTTTTCCAACGGTCTTGATTCTTTTCTGTCACCCAGCAACATCGATGGCCTCATAACATGAACGGATTCTATTTCTACTTTCTTTACAGCGTCTTCCACTTCACCTTTCAGTTTCAAATAAAAACTTTTACTCCTGCTGTCAGCACCAACGGATGAAACGAAAACAAAAGTTTTGCAACCTGCTATTTTGCAATATCGCGCAATGTTTACAGGAATGTCATGATCAACTTTCCGATAAGCTTCTTTATCGCCTTTGACTTTTTTTTGCGTAGTTCCCACGGCAACAAAAACGGCATCGCTGCCGTCAAGGGCGACCAGCAATGAATCGGCATCATTAAAATCTACCAGTTTTTTCTCGAGTTTTGGATGATCCATACCAAATGACCTGCGTACAAGGATTCTTACTTTTTCAAAATAAGGATCATTCAGAAGCTGCTGAAGCAACTCTCCGCCGATCAACCCGGTAGCTCCGATCAATGTTGCTGTTTTTGCACTCATGATTTTAATGTTATTTTGAGTATCCGTGTAACCGTGCCACAGTTCGAATCGAATCCCGGAATAGCTTAAAAGCATACAACTGTGGCACGGATGATAACATCATAATAAGAGAACCATATGCAAATTCAGGAAAATTTTTCGCTCAGGCCTTATAATACTTTTGGCATTGATGCAAAAGCAAAATACTTCGCAAACTTCACAAATACAGAAGAACTGATTGAACTTCTTAATCTCCGACTCACGACTCACGACTCACGACTCACTACTTTCATTCTCGGCGGCGGCAGCAATATTTTATTTACTAAAGATTTTGATGGACTGGTTCTGAAGAATGAGATCAGGGGTATTGAAAAAATAAAAGAGGACAATGAATATATTTATATAAAAACGGGGGCAGGAGAGAACTGGCATCAATTCGTATTGTTTTGCATTCTAAACAATTGGGCGGGAGTTGAAAATCTTTCATTGATCCCGGGGAATGTGGGAGCATCGCCCATGCAGAATATCGGCGCTTATGGTGCTGAAATCAGTGAAATATTTTATGAACTCCACGCATTGCATCTGCATGAAAAGGCTAATTATACTTTTGGATTGAAAGACTGTGAATTCGGATACCGTGAAAGTGTGTTCAAAAAAAAATTTAAAGGCCAGTTTGTGATCCTCGATGTTAGTTATCGCCTTAATAAAATTCCGAAATTCAATACAAATTACGGAGCCGTTGAGCAGGAACTGGATAAAATGGGAGTTTCAGAACTCAGCATTGCTGCCATTTCACAGGCTGTCATCAATATCCGCAGTTCCAAACTACCTGACCCCGCTGTGATCGGCAATGCCGGGAGTTTTTTTAAAAATCCTTCCATATCAAACAATAAATTCCAAAATCTAAAATCCAGATTCCAAAGTATTGTTGGGTATAAAAATAACGATGGCTCTATTAAACTTGCAGCCGGTTGGTTAATCGAACAATGCGGATGGAAAGGTTACAGAAGAGGAGATGCAGGATGTCATGAGCGGCAGGCATTGGTTCTTGTTAACTATGGAAATGCCAGTGGAAAAGAAATTTATGACTTGAGTGAGGAGATCAAACAGAGTGTGAAAGAAAAATTCGGTGTTGAGTTAGAAAAGGAAGTGAATATTATTTGATTTGCTGTTTGCCAAAAGAAAGTTAAACAAGAGCAATGATAAGTATCATATAATAAATGCTGCGCAACATTTAGCTTTGGTTTATTGTCAAAGAATACATTAACCAAAACCTGTAATATGAAACAGATGCTTTTATCGTTTTCTCTTTTAATTTTTGTTTCATCTTTTTCTTATTCCCAGGACAGGATTTATAGAAATAACGGAAAAATTGTAGAAGCCAAAATACTTGAAATTGGCAATGATGAAATAAAGTATAAGGAGTTCCATAACCTTGATGGACCTGTCTATATCCTGGAAACAGATAAAATAAAAAAAATAGTTTTTGAAAATGGGACCACACAAAAATTCCAGGACAATTATAAAGACCCCGAACGGTATGCCGGTCAGTTAAGCAAAGCCATTAAACTCAATTTTTTGTCCCCATTATATGGATATACAGAATTTGGATTTGAAAAAAGCACTGGTGTAGGAAAGGGATATGAGCTTTCTTTCGGGATTATCGGGCTTGGAAAATCAGAAACTCTCGACTATAATTATTATAGTAGCAGCCAGTTGCAATCAGTAAAAAGAGGGCAGGCAGGAGTATTTGTATCCGGTGGTTACAAATTTGGAAAACTTCCCGATTTTTTAATATTTGGAAAAACGCGGATGTCGCACCTGATGCAGGGCACCTATGCAAAGCCAATTCTTTATTTTGGTTATTATAGCGAAAATCGGATTGTGGATAAAGGGAACAATGTATCGGAAGTAGGAAAACAGCATGTAAGTTTTGGAGCATTGCAAATCGAAATTGGGCATCAATGGGTCTTTGGCGATAAGTTTTTACTTGACCTGTACGAAGGATTGGGTTATGGCTTGGATAATAAAAAGGATGCTTATTCGGATTTGTACACCGATCCTTTTGACAACACTGCAGCTTTTAATTATGCTAATGCACGACTGGGGAAAAGTCCGGGCCTTTCTTATACTTTCGGAATTAAATTCGGCTTCCTGATGAAATAGAATAACAGGTTGCTTAATTGAGATTTGGCAGGTGAGAAACTGCCGCATGAAAGCTTACTCTTAAGGTAAAAAACCTTACAAACTGTTCAAAAAAAAATCGAACTTAGACCGGGATGGGAGGTCAATTTGGTAAGTCAATATTATTTAAACCGTTACCATTTTTTCTTCGTAAATACATTCACCACCAACAACAGCTTACAATGAAGCAAAAATGTGTTGAATTCATGAGAGATCTTCAATCAAGGGACATGAATAAGATAGCGGGATGGTTTTATGAAAGCAGTGAAGTATGGGTGCCACCTGCATCACCCGTTACCGGCTCCAACCGTATCATGGCCTTATTCAGAGCTATTCTTAAAAGATATCATTCTATTGAGTGGAAGGTAACCGAAGTGCATCACCTGGAACAAAACCGTTACTTCTATATCTCGGAATCATGGGGCATAACAGGCAAAAGCTTGCCGTATAAAAATAGGATAGCAACTGACATTACTTTTAATCCGGAGGGTAAAATTGAAAAGCTATCAGATTATTTTAAAGACACTGCGGTTTTTGCATAGTCTAAGCCTCTTCATCAAACTCTTCTTCGTAATTTTTTCCAAGATTCAACATGGAACCCATCAGGTCCTTGAACTCAATTTTTCCTTCAATTACTTTCTTGCTGATGAATGAATAAGCAGCCAGGCCATGCAAAACAAATTCCATCAGCAATGCTGCTTCTCTTTCATTGGCTCCCTTAAAATATTTTTTTACCACTGCCTGCAGCCCGTCCACCTTGTATAAGCTCAGGACTTTTTCTTCATCTTTTATGTTGAAAAAAAGATTTACATGATTTCCTTTATCGAACCATGCAATGATGGACCGATAAGGGTTTTCATCTTTCGCTTCCGTTGTTTTTCTTTTTTTCAATTGATCCGGGTTGGGAAAGTATTGAGCAAATTGTGAACGGATGGATTTATCGAGCAAATTCATTGCAACCTGGTACGGGCCTTCCTGCTCACCTTCATACACCAATTCAATTTTACCGGTGATCGAGGGAATAATGCCAACCAGGTCACTGACCCAAACCTGGGTTTGCTTTTCATTATTCAAAATAGCCCTTCGCTCGGCAGCGCTGATAGCATTTTCAAAAGCGGAGATCGTAAGTCTTGCACTCACCCCGCTTTTCTTATCGACAAACTCACTGGCCCTTGCTTCAAATGCTACCTGCTCGATCAATCGTTTTGCAAGATCACTTATTCTTACAGTAGCTCGCTGCTCCTCATCAATTTCTGCCTCCTGCTGAGTGATTGATAACGCGGTATCAATATCTTTTGGATAATGCGTGAGTATCTGGCTCTCGATGCGATCTTTTAATGGAGTTACAATAGCACCACGATTGGTATAATCTTCAGGATTCGCCGTAAACACAAATAAAATATCAAGTGGTAAACGCAATTTAAACCCTCTTATCTGCACATCGCCTTCTTCCAGAATATTGAACAAAGCCACTTGTATCCTTGCCTGCAGATCGGGCAATTCATTGATCACAAAAATGCCGCGATTACTTTTTGGAATAATACCGTAATGGATCACACGTTCATCGGCAAAACTCAATTTTAAGTTTGCCGCTTTTATCGGATCTACATCACCGATCAGGTCAGCAACACTTACGTCCGGCGTTGCCAGTTTTTCTCCGTATCGTTCACTGCGGTGCATCCAGTGTATCGGTGTATCATCACCATGCCCGGCAATCTGATCAAGAGAATATTTTGAAATGGGTTTCAACGGGTCATCATTGATCTCGCTGCCGGATATCATCGGGATATATTCATCAAGCAGTTCGGTCATTTGTCTTGCCATCCTGGTCTTTGCCTGCCCGCGCAAACCTAAAAACAGAATATTGTGTTTGCTCAGTAACGCTCTTTCCACATCAGGTATCACACTATCTTCATAACCAATGATACCCGGAAAAGTAGCCTCATTATTTTTTAGCTTGCGAATAAGATTCTGCCGCAACTCTTCTTTTATGCTGCGATGCTGATAGCCGCTGGCTTTCAGTTCTCCGAGGGTTTTTATTTTCTGTATCTGAACCACGATTTGGGTGGATTTAAAGATTAACTGGAAATGGGTTTTCTTTATATTTAGAGTTTTCTATTCTTTTGAATTGTAGACTTATCCTTCCAAAGTTGATTAACAGACCAACTTGCATATTATAAGCTTCCAAATAATTTTTTGCCTGAGCAAGGTGTACATTTTCTAATTGAATGATTGCTTTTATTTCAACCATAATTTTTTCTTCCACAAAAAAATCAACTCTTCTTTCGCCTATTTGTCTTTGTTTATAATAAATCGGCAGACTCAACTCCCTTGCAAAATGTAACCCGGGTTCTTCCATTTCAACTTCCAATGCCCTTTGATAAATCACTTCCTGAAAGCCATTGCCCAGAGCTGAAGGGACTTTCATTGAGAACCAATAATTTTTTCTGTAATTTCCTTAAACTTATAGTCTGTCATATTTTTCTCATAAATCCTTTAATCTTCCGAAATCATGGTTCAGACTTTAGTACACGGTCTTTCTTTTTCCGCTTTCAAAATCTTTAAAAATAAAAGCTCCTAATTTATCCAGTGATGCAAAAAATGCCTTGCCATTATTTGTTTCAGTGAATTCCTGTACAAACCGCTGCAGGTATGGATCTGTTGCGATCATAAACGTAGTGATGGGAACCTTTAACCTTTTACACTGCGCTGCTAAATTTAAGCAACGACTGGTGATCTTCCTGTCTAATCCAAAACTATTCTTATAGTATCTTTTGCCAACTTTCAAACAGGTTGGCTTTCCATCCGTGATCATGAATATTTGCTTGTTGGGGTTTTTTCTTCTTCGCAAAATATCCATAGCCAGTTCAAGTCCTGCAACTGTATTCGTATGATACGGTCCCACCTGTAAATAGGGAAGGTCTTTTATTTCCACCGGCCAGGCATCATTCCCAAACACTACTATATCTAACGTATCTTTTGGATATTTGGTTGTTATCAGTTCACTCAATGCCATGGCTACTTTTTTTGCCGGGGTGATCCTGTCTTCACCATATAAGATCATTGAATGAGAGATATCGATCATCAGCACCGTTGAGGTCTGTGATTTGAAATCTGTTTCCCGGATGGCTAAATCATCCTCCTGCATATTGAAACTTTCAATACCATGATTGATCTGTGCATTGCGGATGGATTCAGTAAAATCTATCTGTTCCAGCATATCTCCAAACTGGAATTGTCTTGATTCGGGATTTACCTCATCGCCTTGTCCCGGTTTGAAAGTATGATGATCACCTTGTTTTGTTTTTTTCAGCTTTCCGAAAATCTCCTCCAAACTTCTTTTTCGGATTCCCTGTTCAGTCTTCGGAGTTATTTTTATTTGGCCTGTTTGATTTTCTTCAGTCAGGTATCCTTTTTCTTTCAGCTCGTCAATAAAATCACCGATTCCATATTCATCATCTGTCATATTATATTCACGGTCGAGTTGGTTCAGCCATTGCATAGCCTCAGCTACGTCACCGCTGGTATAAGTGAGTAATTGCATAAACAAATCCAGCAGCTGCTGGAATTTTGTTTTGCCCTGTTCGTTCGGGTCGAATTTATTAAAATGATGTCCGATCATAATGAAGTAAGATGTCGGGGTCGGATGCCTGATTCGGATTTCATACCTCAGGTTTCAGACCCCTGTTTTTGGCAATTTACAATTTTTATCGCTTGATTTTTTAGTTTAACAACAACTTAAAGATTGAAAAGTCTAGATAGATGCTGCTTTACTAAATGATAGACTTTTATTGATTCCTGTTTTCAAAAAGACAAACGCCCGACCAGGGAAATTGTCCCTTGGGTCCTTCGGGTTCCGGTATGGCGGCGAATTTCATCATTTCATCATTCAGCCGGTTTATAGTAGCCGCTGTTTTTAATTTTGATTTTGATTCAAGATTTTTCCATCCATAGTTAAGGAAAAATCCTTCACCTTCCCGGGGAGCAAATTGAAATTCAGCATTGCTGCCTTCAAGCGCCGGGCCCATTTTTTCCTGCGCCATCACTAATAAGCCGGGTGAGACCATGTCAAATAACCATCTTCGAAATTTTTTTTGCGCAGAAAGATCAGAAGCCAGTGAGGCAACCTCTTCAGCAGTTAAATAGATCATCAGGCCTTCGGAAACGATCAATGCTTTGTCGGCTTCATTATTTAATTTTTGGAACAATTCAAGTCTTGCTTTTACATTGGACAAGTCTAATTGAATTCTCCTTAATTCACAATTTGGTTTCTCATCAGTCAAAATTTTTTCTTTTTCAATAATAATTCCGGGAAGATCCACTTCGATCCATCGAAGTGATGACGGTAATTCCATTCTATACGGCCTTGCATCAAGACCGGCCGCAAGATTGATGATCATATCGTAGCCTTGCTTTATATGCTTTAAAATAAATTCATCGAACAAAAATGTACGGGCTACAAACGACCAGCTGTTTTTTTTACTGAATTCAACGGCATTTGCGATCTGTTCTCCCTTTTCACCCGCGAGCCTGCGTGCAAAAGGGTCATGAAAAACCGCATCCGCCCGTTCACTTTCTTCAGCCCGGAAAATGGCCACCCATTTCGCAGTATCAGAGATATTTTGAATTAAAGACATAATAATAATTTCTGCACACGGTTCATGTTGATCCAAAGTTCCTGTTTTATTTTCGGAACGATTTCAAAGTTTATAGTAATTATAACATGGCTCTGTTTATTTTTGCTTTTAGACCACTTATGAAAAAATTCTTTCCCCGGATTTGTAAAAACTTTGTTCGCATCCTTCCTTTTATTTTTACTCTCATTTTATCCCAAATATCATTCTCACAGGAAATAACCGTTCGCTTAAAAATTACCAACAGTAAAAACGAACCTGTTCCTTATGCATCATTCACAGTCGTAAAAAGAGGTGATACTACCCAGGTTCAGAAAAAAGCCGCCGACAGCAGCGGCTTTGCAGCATTTTCTTTATTACGAAATACGCAATACATCGTTAAGGTATCATCTGCAAATTATCAACCGGTTGAAAAAGGGATTACCGTCACTTCAGAACATGCCTCCTTTTCTTTCGTTGCAGAGTCTTTTACAAAAACAATGCAGGAAGTTGTGGTAACGTCGAAGGCACCGCTGATGACGCAGGAAGATGACAAAACGATTATTGATCCTGAGCCCATAGCAGCAGCTTCAACAAATGCCTACGAAATTCTTGAAAAAACCCCGGGCGTTTTTGTTGACCAGGACGGGAATGTTTATCTCAGCAGCATGACGCCTGCAACGATTTACATCAACGGGCGTGAAATGAAAATGAGCACAGCTGATATTGCTACAATGCTGAAAAACCTTCCTCCCAATGCAATTTCTAAAATTGAAATTCTTCGAACGCCTTCTGCAAAATATGATGCGACCAGCACCGGGGGTATTGTAAATATTATTTTAAAAAAAGGGGTAAAACTGGGAATGACCGGCAGCATAACCGCCGGTTTGCAACAAGGTTCTTATGGCAATCAATTTTTATCATTTAATCTCAATAATAATAATGGTAAAAAAAGTTCTTTCATTAATCTGAATTATAGCAAGCGTAATAGTTTCGAACAAATAGTGACCAACCGGATCTTTGCGCCCGATTCAATGCTTGCCCAGGCTGCCTATACTAAATATCCCGGCAATTCTTATTTTGGAGGATATGGCATATCCAATGAATGGAAAAAGAACTGGAATATCGACTTTGATGGAAATATCAGTTACAATAATTTCAATAATAACACCGACAACCAGAGCGCAATAAAGACGATAAGCAATTCGGATACCCTCATAAACAATTTGAACCGGGTCAATAATAATGGATTCACGCTGAACATCAGGAATGGAATTGATTTCACTAAAAAAATTGATACAACAGGCTCTCAGTGGGATAATGATATTTATTACAATTACAGTCAGAATAATTCCAACCAGGCTTTTTTGACAATGTATTATTCTCCTGTTCTTTTTTCAACCGGGGGAGACGGAACGGGTGACAGTAAAAGAGATCTTTTTACAGCCAAGTCTGATCTGAAATTAAAGATGAAAAGAAGATTTACCCTTGAAACAGGAATAAAGACTTCCCTTCTTGATTTTAGGAATGTGGCTAACTATTTTGATGAAACATCAGGGATAAGAACAAAAGATAAAAGCCGGACCAATACTTTTCATTACAGGGAAAACATAAATGCATTTTATCTCCAGGGTTCAAAAACATTGTGGAAAGATCTTATCATCAAGGCAGGCGCAAGATTGGAAAATACAAATATGGATGGTCACCAGGTCATTCCTGCCGATACAAGTTTTAAAATTCACCGCACTGATATTTTCCCCTACATATTTCTCAGCAAAAAAGTCATCACCATTGCCGGCTATGAACTGCGCTCTTATTTAGTTTACCGCCGCACCATTACAAGACCCGGGTATGATCAACTGAATCCATTTCCAAGATATGTTGATCAATATCTTTCTGAAACAGGAAATCCAGCTTTACGTCCGCAATTCACAACGAATTATGAAGCGAACATCAGCGTTGATGAACGTCCCTTACTTGCTATTGGTTATAACGATACAAAAGATATTTTTACCAATGTGATCTACCAGGCAGATAGCAGTAACAGTGTTGCTTACAGGACCTATGATAATCTTGGTACGAATAAAGAAATTTACTTACGGGGTCTTGGTGCGATACCTCCGGGAAAAAAATATTTTTTTGTTTTAGGAGCGCAGTTCAACCATAATTTTTACCAGGGGTTTTACGAGAACAAGCCGCTTTCATTTGAAAAAGATAGCTGGACATTCTTTACGTACCACCAGTTAAAGCTCGATAAACGCTCACAGTTTACACTGAGCGGCTTTGTTCGCTTTAAAGGATTGCAGCAGTTTTATGAGCTCAGCACCTTTGGGGCGTTGAACACAAGCATCAACCGGCAGTTCCTGAAACAAAAATTGATCATGACCCTTAGTGCGAATGATATTTTCTATACGAATCAAAATGATTTTACAATTAACCAGGGCAGTGTTAATGCGAGCGGTAACCGGCGTGCAGATACGAGACGTTTTGGAATCAATGTCCGCTACAATTTTGGTATCAGGAAAAAGGAAGAAAATAATGATATGTTCAATGTAGAGTCTCCCGAAAGATCCAATTAAAATTTTATAGTTTTTATTTTATCCTGTTATACTTTCTCAGAATTTTGATGACAGCTTCATGCGGCAAACCATACACTGTATTGTCATTGATCCCTTTCATTGTTGTCCCGGCAACCAATGCATTGATGATGGCTTCTTCAACTGCTTCTATCGTTGCCGTAAACAAAGCTCCCATCTGGTCATTTGAAAACATAGTTGCTGTAGTTTCTTTTTCACGGTTAAAGGAATTTTTATTAGCAGTAGAAAAAGCAATGAAAATATCACCAGAGCCGTTGCCACCTATGCCTCCGCATTTTCCAATTCCGAGAGGAACTCTTTGTGCAATACGTTTTAACTGGTGAGGAAGCAAAGGGGCATCTGTTGCAACTACTACAATGATTGAACCCTGCTCCGTCAATTCATTATTTTCCCGATCCGTACCGGGATGAATTTCTGCAGATGGCTGATCATAAATTTTTACATTTAATGTATCTGCAAGTTCTTTGCCAACAGGCACGCCGGCAATTGTAAGTTGAGAACGAACCCCATAGTTTGCCTGTACCAAAACACCAACTGTGTAACCTCCCAATTTTTTATCGATCACTCTTGATGAAGTACCAATGCCTCCTTTGAAACCATGACAGACCATTCCGGTTCCTCCGCCAACAGCGCCTTCTTCCACAAAACCTGGTGAGGCCTTTTCCAATGCCTGCCATACATGTTCGGATTTTACGTGAAAACCATTGATATCATTCAATACTCCATCCCATGTTTCTGCTACTACGGGATATGAATACCAGAACAGACCCTGTGAAGTGTCATAATATTTATGTTCATCCATCCATTTTAATGCTGCATCACGTACGGTTCCCACACTGCTCGTATTGGTAATTAAGATTGGAGTTTCCAAAAATCCGGATTCAGTGATCCAATGTGTTCCGGTCATGTCCCCGTTGCCATTTAACATATGCCAGTTAGCAAAAACAGGAGTATATTTTTTTCCCGCGGGAAAGATTGCAGTAACTCCGGTTCGAACAGGTCCCTTTCCTTTTTCCAATTTTCCATTGCCCTCAAAGAGAGTGGTATGCCCAACTTCGACACCGGCAACATCTGTGATCGCATTATATTTTCCGGGGATTCCATCAAAGGGAATCCCGATATCTCTTGCTCTTGGTTTTTTTTCCTGCGAAAAAGAAATGGTTGATGATAGCATGAAGACAATTATGATGATGAATTTCATTGTTGTGGTATAAAATAAAAGATCAATTTTCTTCAAGTTCATCTTTTGATGGAAGTTTAGGAAAGCTGTAATGCGGCTCAGTTTGATACCAATATACAACTGAACTTATATCAGATTGCTGAACGAGATAACGGCCGCCGCTTCTCCATCCAAGATCCTGGATGGTCACTTTTAGACTTTTTTCAAAACGGATAGGATCCATGATATGCCATCGGTATAAACCAAAACGTTGCATTACATTATAATGGCCGTCACCCGGAATGACCTGGGCTAATCCTGAGTAGGGTGTAGAAAATTCTGTATAATTTGATGTTTCAACACCTGCTTCATTTTTCTTTTGTGTATCAAAATCATAAGAACCGCAAAAATAATCTTCAGTACCTGTTCCATTGATGGTTGGAAATTGCACATCACCATCCATATAAAATTTTATTTCGCCTTCTCCCCACCATCCATTGTTATGAACTCCCCATGCTAGGTAAGTTCCCACGTACTGACCTTGCCCCTGTATGCTATCCACGAGCGTATGAACTCCTTTTTTAACCGGGTTGCTTCTCCTGAACTGTGCATGAAAATAGGCGGCGTCATCAGGGATTTTTGTAAGAATATAATCCACCTGGTAAAACAAAGTCATTTCCTCTGTATTGATGTTCGTCATGGTGATCCTGCATTTTTTCCGGAAGGGCATTACCCAATAGCAATTGAATGCGCTGCCAGGATTGACTGCAACCATGAGGGAGTTAACATGCGAATAGGATCCCCAACCTGCCCCAAAAAAATCTCCAACAGGCACTTCTACCGAAGGCTCTTTTTCATCATCCCAATAAAATCGAAGAATAGAATATCTCCAATTACCGGTAGGTGTCATCCAGATATGTTCAATCGCACCCTGGCCGGTGATCTCAGCAATTGTATAGGTTTCATTGGGTTTAATCACTACACAGGGATTTACTTTCCATCCTTGTCCTAATTCTCTTGCACTGTTACTTCCAATTCCGTTTTGTAAAGTGGCCATTCCGCCTTTGCCGGGCTCACCGGTAGGATTTTCAGAACTAATAGATCTTGTTTTTGCATCGCTTAAAAGGAACAGATTACCGGGATTCATATTAAGTCCATTGAAGCCGGAGGATTTTTGTGCATTTGCAATTGCAGGTATAAAAACGAAGAAGAAAAGAATTTTTCTCATACACATAGTTTTGGATGAGAAAAGATACTGAATAATTCTGCAACTGATTTTATTGAAGTTTGGAAAGCTCAGCTATATTCAGAAAGCCATTTTATTTTTTGCAAAATAAGATTCGCCTGTTGCACCCTTATAAAAAATTCCTGATTGGTGGCAGTAAACCCTTCACATTTCATTTTAAGCTCCACACCATCCCCGGCAATGATCAATTCATAAGTGGTGATTAAATTTGCGGAGGTATTTTCTTCGCGGATACTGAACTTCAAAAACATACCGGGAACAGATTCCAATACTTTTCCGATGGTAAGCGGAGGTTTATCTGTTTCTGCTATTGCAAGAATGGAACTTCCATCAGTCCAATCGCAATGAATGTTGTCCTTCAAAAAATATTGATTCACATAATCAGTACGGGTGAGCACTTTCCATACTTTACTTGGAAAAGCATGAACAGTGATCTGTTGCTGCAGGTTGGTTTTAGGCATTTAACTGGCTGGTTCGCCTGTAGAACGAAGCAGCCGGTTTTTTAATCTTAAAAAAATGCTAAATGCCGTATGTAGCATTCTTAAATTTATTAACAGCCATGAACTGCTATGAATATATTAACAGAAACCTCAATTGAAAGAATAGAGGGGGCTTCGTCTTTTCTGATGGAACTAATTTTCCGGATTTACTGCCCGGGATGATTAGCTATGATTCCTGAAACATAAATAAGTACTGCGGAACTAAAGGGAGCAAGTGTTATTGATCCTTTATATAAAGTTCCTGTTACATCCATATAGGTGCCGTCTAAATTGATGACCTTATCCAGTGAAGTGGCATTATATTCAAATCTCAATTTATTGGGATCAGGGATGGTTCGTGGCGATTTCTTTGAATGCTCATCCTGTCGCGACAACGATTGCCATAATAAAAGGGAGTGGCCTATCAACGTTTTTCCATCCGGGTATAAAGAAATAACAGGATTGTTATTGATCGGTGTAGCATAATAATTATTATCAGCCGTACCGAAGCTTGCTATGTCATTGCCTGATGTGATAAACAATAGAGCCTGCTGTTTCGCAGTTTTAGATATGAATCTATTTCCGGTCATGGTAATATTTCTTATGGGATCGTTGGGTGAAATATGATCATGTAAAAAAGTGATTTGATTGGTACAATCAAACACGGTGTTGTTTTCTATTTTGGCCTCGTGTGCGTTATGCACGTATATTCCGCTGAAACTAATATGAGCAATGGTATTACCCGATACGGTCACGTCATTAGCTTTGTCATCCAGGTAAATACCCTCCGTTTGGGTTGAAGAGGGATTGCCTGCGCCCTGCGGGCTGCCGATGCCTTTGATGACAATATTGTTCCGTATTTGTCTCCCCGGAGATTCATCGTTTGTATAGATGCCTCCGCCATCATCTTTTACCAAATTAAAATTATTGACAAAATTGCGCTCCACTATGGATGAATTGCCGGTGAACATTATGCCGATATACCCGGAATTAATGACCTGGTTGTTTGAGATGGTGGCGCGATCCGCTTTGACCTGTACCCCCTCGTAGGCATCATCTCCGCTTGCGCCCATGCCGGCAACAATTCCCGAATTCTGAATGACATTATTCATGATCTTTGCATTCGTAAAATCGTTCCAGCAGTGTATTCCTCCATTGTTGGAGTAATTGATGCTGCAATTTTGAACAATTAAGAATGACGAATTACCCGCCCAGCCATCTCCCCCGATTCCATCTCGGCCTGAAAAAGAAATATCGCAATTCTGTACAGTGATGTGATGGGATCTTATAATGCGAATTGCATCATTATTGGCTCCCTGCAGGTTAAGGTTATCTATGGTAACATAGGCATATCCTTCTATAAAAATTAAATTTTCGACCGTTGATGCCTGGACATTTGCCGGGGTGGTAGTCGAATAGATCCCTATTTTTTTGGTGGACGGAGTATAGTACCATTCATTTTGTTTATCGAGCGTTGAACGATGGTTCTGGATAAAATAACCAAACCCGTCTCTGGCATTGTAAGATGAACCGGAAGTATATGTAATGGTGTTTCCCGAATGACCGGTAATTAAATTTCTGTCAATGATCCAGTGTTCTTTCCTGATGACCACTTCCCCTCCCGTCCAATTTGGAGCTGATGTAAGAGATTTATCCGTAATTGAAATACTATAAATGTGAGATGAAATTATTCGGTAACCTGTATTCGGCCATCTGCCGACAGGAGCGAACGTACTATTTACTATTACCATATTGCAGGTTGGAAGGGAAGAAACAGCGTTTGCACTTTCCCAGATATTACCACCTGAATTGATCCATGATATAATCGCGGTAAAGCCCGAAATAATGGGCTTTGCTCCTTTGCCGTATGCGCCAAGAATTATGGGCGATCCTGCTGAACCCGACTTTGTGACTGTGATATTTCCATAAAAAATATCTCCTCTTTTAAAAAGGACCGAATCGCCTGGTTCTAAATTGACAAAAAAAGAATTGAGTTTGCTTAAGGTCTTCCATGGAGTAGCGGCGTTTTGAGCTTGTATGCTTGTTCTTGAATCGTCCCCGTCTATAGAAGAAAAATAATAATTGGTTGCGTCGGCATTAACGTGTAACAACAACATTTCGAGGACCAGTATAGCTATTATTTTTTCATTTTTTCGCAAGGCTTTAATTTGAGACCCTTATTGATTGGATTTTCTTGCAATCTAAAATAAAATAACAGGATTGAGATGTTATTATTTATTGAATGTTCTCAATACAGGATTTCTGGGATAATAAACTTAACAATGCAATTCGGTCGGAGATAGGATACCATTGAAATTGGAGTTGACAGATCTTTTGTGCATCGACGATTTGTTATCCTCAATTTTTTGGAGAGATCAATTTGTGAGAAGTTGTAAAACTTTATGATTATTATTCAGGGTGTCTCAGTTTGATTTCACGCAAAGTCGCTAAGATCTTTTGCATTCTTTGCGTGAAAAACACTCTCAAACTGAGATGCCACCTGTTATTCCAGCTTTATAATTTTACTATTTTTCTTGTTTCACTCCAGGCACCTATTTGTATCCGGACAAAATAAACTCCAGCGGAAAGATCCTTCGACGGTAAAGTTAAATGGTTAATTTGTTGATCTTTGATAAAGATAAATGAATGTCTCACCGCTCCTGCCTGGTTTATTATTTGAATGCTCATCGTTCCTGTATGGCTATTATTAAGGTCGACTGTAAAATTATCCTCAACAGGATCAGGATAAATTCTTAATGAAGCTTTGTCTATACTCATTTGAGTTCCGTCAAGGAGCTCTTCAGTATTTGCCACGGTCTTTGTGGTGCTTCCTGATACAGTAACAAGTACTGCGGAAGTATAAGGAGCAAGAGTGATTGATCCATTGTAGACTGTTCCTGCCATATCCATGTAGCTTGCACCCAAACTGACGATCTTACTCGTAGTTGTTGCATTATATTCAAACCGAATGGCGGTAGCAGTGGTGATTGCTTTAGGAGATTTTTTTGAATGGATATCCTGAGAAGTTGTCGATTGCCATTGTGCCAAACTGATATAGGTCACGGAAGTGCCAGTAGGCTGAGTGAGTATAGTGGAATTATCGCTTACAGGCCTTGCGTAATAGTTATTGTCGGCAGTACCAAAACTCTTCATATCATTGCTCGAAGTAGTAAATACAAATGTATTCTGTGAAGAAGTTTTTGAAACGAATTTATTCCCTGTCATTGACACATTTCTTATCGGATCGTTTGGAGAAATATTGTCATGCAAAAATCCCAGCTCACCCAGGTTGCAATTAAATACGGTATTATTTTGTATTGTTATTTCGTGAGCATTGTGAATATATATTCCCCTGTTAGGTATGTTGGCTACTGTATTTCCTGATATTGTCACTCCTGTTGTGCCATCATCGATATAAATGCCTTCGGTTTGTACGGAAATATTTGTTCCGGTACCATCGGTATTGCCAATGCCATTTATCACTATATTGTTCAGAACCTGTCTGCCGGTATAGTTACTGTTGTTTGTATATATCCCGGCTCCATCATCTTTCACCATACAAAACCCATTTATAAGATTGTTTGTAGCCTTACTGGAATTTCCGATAAAAGAAAATCCGCAGTACCCCGCATTTATAACCTGATTATATGAAAAGGTACAACTGGCTGCTTTCACCTGCACTCCTTGATAAGTATTATCGCCATTCACACCCATACCCGGAATAGTTCCAGAATTCTGTATGATATTATTTGTGATCGCAGCGTTTGAAAAATCTTCAAAGAGATGGATCCCGGAGCTGTTTGAATAATTTACCGTGCAATTTTGAATGATGCAATAAGAAGAATTCCCCGAATAAATTGTGCCATTAATACCATCCATTCCCGCAAATGCTATATCACAATTTTGAATGGTAACATGATTTGATCTTTGAATTTGAACGGCATTGCTGTTTGCTCCCTGAAGGCTCAAATTATCCAAAGTGACATAGGCATACCCTGTTGTAGTGTTACCAATGCTGACCAGAACATCTGCCGTGGTTGCCTGGACCTTTGATGGCGCCGTGGTTGAATAGATGCCTAATTTTTTGGTGGATGAATTATAATACCATTCGTTTGGTAAGTCAAGTGTGGACTTATGATTTTGGATAAAATACCCAAACCCATCGCGGGCGCTATACGTTGAACCGGAGGTATAAGTAATTGTACTGCCAGTGTGATTTGTGATCAGATTTCTATCAATGATCCAGTGCTCTTTTCGAATGACCACTTCACCACCCGTCCAATTTGGAGATGAGGTAAGCGATTTATCCGTGATTGAAGTATTCGTAACGTGAGATGAAATTGTTCGATAGCCTGTATTCGGCCATCTGCCTATTGGAGCAAATATATTATTCACAACAACCATATTGCAGGATATGAGGGAAGAGATAGCACTTGTACTTTCCCAGATATTACTGCCTAAATTGGTCCATGATGTAATGGTGGTAAAACCTGTAATAATAGGCTTTGCCCCGGTTCCGTATGCACTAAATGTTACAGGAGATCCTGCTGAACCTGACTTTGTAATCGTGATATTTCCATAAAAACTATCTCCTCTCTTGAAATACACAAAGTCTCCAGCTTTCAGGGTACTCATGATTGAATTGAGTTTGGTCAGGGTCTTCCATGGCGTTGCAGAGTTTTGGGCCTGTGTACTCGTTCTCGAATCGTCTCCGGATGATGAAGAAAAATAATAATTTGTCGCATGTACAGTTATGAGCTTTGCACTCAAAAGCAGAAGAGCAAGTAAATGTTTCATTTTAAAAGCAGGATTAAATTTTAAAAGCTTTTACTAATTCAATAAATCACTGACAGATCAACTTTGATAGGGAGGGGATATAATTAAAAAGGGCGGATAAATTAAATAAATATTGGATCGATGGACTAAGTATACACTCTCATGAATAAATTCAACTTCGATGAAATAGAAATTGGAAATAGCTGCCCGGGTCTAATACGTGATATTGATTGTTGAACTCGCCAGGGTTTCCATTCAAATTTTTTCTGAAGGATTTATGGGAAGAAATTAGAACCAGATATAATAATAATAGCTTAAACGCATACTTCATAAAATATTGAATTTTTTCTTGGGCGAGTTTTAAAAATTCGTCTCACCAATGAGCGATAATTGTGCCATTAAGTGCTATAGATCAGTTTTGTGAATAAATTGGTAAAGAATTTTTCGGATAATAAATCCATATTTTTTTTTGATATTGATTTAAAACAATTCTCCGGCGTCATTCGTAAGTTTACGATACTATGATGGCGTCATTTTTAAATTCCTTTATCAAAATTTCATTTCATTGTTGAAAACTTTGAACCTGTAGAAAACTGATCCAGCATGATTCTTTTCAAATAATTTTTTTAATGTGAATCTTTTGAGAAAACTGGCACATGATATTTGAATCATTTTAAGTTTATTTTTCTTTAATAAATATTTCATTCGTAATTTTACGAGGCTATAATATAGAGAATCGTTGCTATTGGTCAAAATATCATCAGTCTATCTTTCTTTACCTTTGCACACTTATGACAACCGAAAAATTAAATGATCTGCGGTCCCGCCGTAGCGGGATAAGGAGGTTTCTTTGACGTTGACAACCGGAGTATGAAAATTGCCGAGGAGAAACAACTTTCTCTGAGTCCGGGTTTTTGGAATGACAATAAAAGGGCAACAGAGATTTTAAAGAACATTCAGCAAAATGAATATTGGATTAAGTTATATGAGCAGACAGAAACTGCCGTAGAAGATTTTGTCGTGCTGTTTGATTTTTTTAAAACCGGTGATGCAACTGAGGAAGAAACGAAGATTGCTTACGAAAAAGCCTTAAGGCAGGTTGATGATGCAGAATTCAAAAGCACATTGAATCAGCCTGAAGATGAATTACCTGCTGTTCTTCAGATTAATTCCGGGGCCGGGGGAACTGAAAGCCAGGATTGGGCTGAGATGCTTGCACGCATGTATCGTATGTATGGCGAAAGACAGGATTGGAAGGTAACAGAACTTGATTGGGTTTGGGGTGATGGTGCCGGTATCAAGACCTGCACCCTGCAATTCGACGGAGCGTTCGCGTATGGATTTTTAAAAGCTGAGAGCGGTGTGCATCGTTTGGTTCGAATATCTCCGTTTGATAGCAATGCGAGAAGACATACATCATTTGCTTCAGTATTTGTTTATCCTCTTGTCGATGATACCATAAATATTGAAATAAAGGATGCAGATGTAAAGATGGACACAGCAAGGAGTGGTGGCGCAGGTGGTCAGAATGTAAACAAAGTAGAAACAAAAGTGATGTTGACCCATATCCCAACAGGCATTGTGGTGGTTTGCCAGACCGAGCGTTCACAACTGGGCAATCGTGAAAAAGCCATGCAGATGCTGAAGAGCCGTTTGTATGAAGAAGAATTACGGAAAAGAGAAGAGTTGAAGAATGCAGCCAATGCCAATAAAAGAAAGATAGAGTGGGGCAGTCAGATAAGAAGTTATGTTTTACATCCCTACAAAATGATCAAGGATCACCGCACTGATTTTGAAACAGGTAATGTACAACCGGTGCTGGATGGCGAATTGGATGGATTTATAAAAGCGTATCTGATGCAGGCTAAAGAAGCTCCCATCCCTTAAAGGGGTG
This sequence comes from Chitinophagales bacterium, assembly GCA_044448365.1. Taxonomy (GTDB): domain Bacteria; phylum Bacteroidota; class Bacteroidia; order Chitinophagales; family Chitinophagaceae; genus VBAU01. The sequence continues at coordinate 15,269 of JBIOGV010000004.1, read as the reverse complement.
TAAAATAGTTTTATGAAACGTAAACAGTTTTATATTTATAGAGTTGATGATAATGTAACCGGCAGAAGTACTGCTATCAAACTTTGTTGCCTGCCTGCCGGTAGGCAGGCGTCGCACTCTTCAACATTCAGAGCAAAATTGAAACAAATTACTTAACATGAATTCTCATTTATCACCAGGGAATTTATTAAACTCCCCTTCAGGGGATGGGGGTTAATTATGAGCCTCGGATATTTTAGTTACCCAATGCCGGTGAATGAAACCGTGCTTTCTTATGCTCCCGGCAGCACAGAAAGAGAATTATTAAAAACGGTACTGGACAAATTGAAGAATGAAAAGATCGACATACCAATGTATATCGGGAGCAAAGAAATTCGCAACAATAAAAAAATAGCCATTCATCCTCCTCACGAAACAAAACATACGCTCGGGTATTACTCTGAAGGGAATGAAAAAAATGTAAAGCTGGCGATTGATGCAGCATTAGCCGCAAAAGAAAACTGGGCAAATATGAGCTGGGAAAACCGTGCAAATATCTTTCTCAAAGCGGCTGATCTGATCGCTACGAAATACAGGCCTTACATGAATGGTACTACGATGCTTGGTCAAAGCAAAAATGTTTTCCAGGCAGAAATTGACAGCGCCTGCGAAGTCATCGATTTTCTTCGTTTCAATGTTCATTTCTTAAGTGAAATTTACAAACAACAACCTATAAGCAGCCCCGGTGTTCACAACAGGATGGAATATCGCCCGCTGGAAGGATTTGTACTGGCAATTACGCCCTTCAATTTTACAGCGATCGGAGCCAACCTGCCTGCTTCACCGGCTATGTGCGGAAATGTTGTGGTATGGAAATGCGCTCATACACAAATTTATTCAGCGCAAATGTTTATGCGCATTTTAAAAGAAGCAGGTTTGCCCGATGGAGTGATCAACTTAATTTATGTTGATGGTCCGACGCTGGGTAATGTTTGCTTCAATCACGCTGCTTTTGCCGGTGTTCATTTCACGGGTTCCACAGGAGTATTCAATATGATTTGGGAAACGATCGGGAAAAATATGAGCATCTATAAATCATATCCCCGGATTGTTGGCGAAACAGGAGGTAAGGATTTTGTAATGGTTCATAAAAGCGCAGATGTGGATGCCGTGGTTACCGGGTTACTTCGGGGGGCCTTCGAATTCCAGGGACAAAAATGTTCAGCGGCATCAAGAGCATATATTCCATCCAACCTTGCCGAGGAAATAAAAAAGAAATTGATCGCAGGAGTAAAGAATTTCAAACAGGGGAACCCGGAAGATTTCAGCAACTTCATTAATGCGGTGATCGATGAAAAAAGCTTTGATAAGATCAAATCATACATCGACAACGCGAAGAAAGATAAAAAAGCAGAAATATGGATAGGAGGAAAATGTGATAAACATGAGGGATATTTTGTTCGGCCAACGATCATCGAAGCAAAAGACCCCAATTATGTTACTATGTGTGAGGAAATATTTGGCCCTGTACTGACGGTTTATATTTACAATGCCAATCAATTTGAAAAAACTTTGGATTTGGTCGATAAAACCTCTCCATACGCCTTAACAGGATCCATTTTTGCGCAGGATAAATCAGCTATTGAAATGGCTACCCAAAAACTCAGAAACGCTGCTGGCAATTTTTATATCAATGACAAGCCAACCGGCGCCGTTGTGGGTCAGCAGCCATTTGGCGGTGCCAGGGCAAGCGGTACAAATGATAAGGCAGGAAGCATTTTGAATTTATATCGCTGGCTGAGTGCAAGAACCATCAAAGAGACTTTCAATCCCCCTACAGATTATCGTTATCCTTTTATGCTGGAATCATAATGGATCTGATTTTCATTCGTATTAATTGTACGCTGAATGAAACTATAATTAATGAGGTTTTGGTGGAATGTTCAGTACGGGTGTCGAATCATCGCATTTTCGATTCAATATTGAATACAATATGATACTCCAAACTGCTTTTACGGATACGACAGTCAGGGGAATCTTATAAGGGAATTAACTTCAGGCAATAGCTTTATTGGTGTTAAGATCGGAGTATGTCTTGGAGGTGGTTCACAAAGATAATTTTCCTGAGAAACAGGTTTTTGAGCTTGATTTATTTAATAATTATGAATAGAATGCATGGCAAGTGTAAATAGTAGTTAATTGAAAGCATTTAAGAATAGTAATGCTCCTTTCAAAGGGCTTTACTATTTTTATTTAAAATTTGACTGACTTGAGATCAATTCTTACCGAACAGCAATTGGCGATCACAATAAAAAGATTGGCCCACCAGGTTTTGGAAAATCACATCGATCTGGAAAATACGGTTCTCATCGGCATTCAGCCGCGCGGTGTTTATCTTTCTGATCAAATTGTGGAAGAAATAAAAAAGCAGGTCCCCGGGGATAAAGTAAAATATGGCAAACTGGATATTACCTTTTATCGTGATGATATTCGTAAAGAGTTGCATGTGCCGAATCAAACCAATATTCTTTTCTCTATCGAGGGGAAGAATGTAGTCCTTATCGATGATGTTCTTTACACAGGCCGTACGACCCGTGCCGCCCTGGATGCATTAATGGATATCGGAAGACCGGAAAAAGTGGAGCTATGTGTGTTGATAGATCGCCGGTTCAGTCGCCAATTCCCGATTCAACCCGACTACGTGGGCAAATCCATTGATTCCATTATTTCTCAAAAAGTAAAAGTATACTGGAAAAAGAAAGATAACAAGGAGGAAGTGGTTATCCTTGAATGACTTCACTAAGAGTTTAGGGATCGACCTTATGAAACTGTTGAAAACAACTTTGAACTTTTAAACTATGAAACCATAAACCTTCTATCTTCGCACTTTAATGAGCCTGTCTACAAAACATCTGCTGGGCATTAAAGATCTTAACAAAGAGGATATTTCTCTTATTCTTCAAACAGCAGAACAATTCAAAGAAGTTTTACAAAGACCGATCAAGAAAGTTCCTTCTCTCAGGGATGTGACAATTGTGAATTTGTTTTATGAGAATTCTACCCGGACAAGGATCTCGTTTGAGCTCGCTGAAAAAAGATTGAGTGCCGATACGATCAATTTCACGTCTTCGGGTTCCTCTGTTTCAAAGGGAGAAACACTGCTTGATACAGTGAATAATATTCTTTCCATGAAAGTGGACATGGTTGTGATGAGACACAGTGCAACAGGCGCCCCGCATTTTTTGGCAAAACATATTCCGGCCGCTATCATTAACGCGGGTGATGGAATTAATGAACACCCTACACAGGGATTACTTGATGCTTTTTCGATCAGAGAAAAGACGGGGGGTCTTGAAGGAAGGAAAGTTGCCATCATTGGTGATATTATGCACAGCCGGGTTGCCCAAAGCAATATTTACTTGCTGAAAAAAATGGGAGCTGAAGTAACCGTTTGCGGCCCTCCGACTTTAATTCCTAAGTATATTCATGAAGCGCTGGGAGTACAGGTAAATTATGATCTGAAAAAAACATTGGAATGGTGTGATGTTGCGAATGTATTGCGTATTCAGTTAGAACGGCAAAACCAGGTTTTGTTTTCGTCACTGCGGGAGTACAATCTTGTTTATGGGATCAAACGCCAGATACTTGACAAATTGAAAAAAGAAATCGTGATCATGCATCCCGGTCCCATTAACCGTGGAGTGGAAATTGACAGTGATGTGGCCGATAGCGGCCAATCGATCATTTTGCAACAGGTGGAGAACGGAGTGGCTGTAAGAATGGCGGTTTTATATCTTCTCGCAGAAAGAAGCTCTGACAGTAATTAATAATTATCAATTTATAATTATTAATTTTTAAATTTTGTGGATATGCAACGTATTTGTCTCTTTCCGGGAACATTTGACCCGGTTACATTAGGGCATGTTGATATCATCGACAGGGCCGTCCCCCTGTTCGATAAAATAATTGTTGGCATTGGAAAGAATACAACCAAGGCCCCCATGTTTTCCCCGGAACAAAGGTTGAAATGGATAAAGGAAATTTACAAAAACGAACCACATGTTGATGGAGCAATTTATGAGGGATTAACGATTAATTTTTGTAAAAAGATAAATGCAAGATTTATCCTTCGTGGCATTCGTTACGTCAGTGATTTTGAATATGAAAAAACGATCGCTGATGCCAACCGAACACTTGATAAAAGTATTGAAACTATTTTCCTGACCGGTGAGCCCAAATACACCTCTGTTGCTTCTACTATTGTAAGAGATATTATTTTAAACGGTGGCGATGCCAGTCATTTCCTGCCTGATATTGTTTTTAATTCTATAAAGAAATAATGGTACCAGCCTCGGTAACTCCGGTTGAACTTCTGTTGCCTGCCTGCCGGACAGGCAGGCGTCGCAATCCTTTCAACTGCAACAAAGCCATTGAGCAAATCAAAATTTTATACAATGATCTGGTTCGATAAAGAATTATCTATTGAAAAAATGAAACCTCTCGGACCCAATACAATGGGTGAGCATTTGGGCATTCAATGGACAGAAGTGGGGGAGAATTATCTGAAGGCGAAAATGCCGGTAGATCACAGAACGATACAACCCTATGGATTACTGCATGGAGGCGCTTCCTGTGCCCTTGCTGAAACGATCGGAAGTGTGGCTTCTGCAATGGTGATCGATCATTCAAAATATTTTTGTGTTGGTCTTGAAATCAACGCCAATCATATAAGAAGTGCAAAGGAAGGTTTTGTAACGGGCGTAGCCACCCCTTTGCATTTAGGCAGTACTACCCATGTTTGGGATATAAAAATTTATGATGAAAAAGAAAAGCTGGTTTGTGTGAGCCGGTTGACCGTTGCTATTCTTAAAAGGAAATAAATCCTTTTTGTCTGGCTGATGCCATGATATCCGAAATCAGCGGGAACGATTTTAGCAAATAAAGATTAATATCATTTTGTTCAACCCATTTGATATCAAAAATATCTTCTTCAACCTGGGGGATTAATTTTTGCTCACCGCTTACAGTCATAGTAAACCAATGACTTTCCTTTAAGATATACTTCGTGCCTTCATGATAAGTATGATAAGTGACTGTCAAGGGGGAATCCAATTTAGTATTTTTCAAACCTGTTTCTTCTTCTACTTCACGCAATGCACAATCTTCTGTTTTTTCACCCTTATCCAACTTTCCTTTTGGCAGATCCCATTTGCCACGACGAAAGATCATTAAAATTTTATTTTCATCATTCCTCACCAAACCGCCAGCTGCCTGGATAAGAGTAAATTTTTTTTGAAAGCCGTTTTTTAATTTCTCAAGGTCGGGATGATAAAATATACCTGTACGGACCTGGGGTTGCTCCATTTCATAGATCATGGTTTTTATGGTATGAGCATTCAATTCATCAATGTAAACAGCGTTATCCCGATGAATAAATGGCCGGATGGTTTCATCAATTGCATCGCAGAGAAATAATGGCTTGTCGTTAAAAAAGATCTTGATAAACATGTGTATAAAGATACAAGGTATAAAAAACAAGATCCAAGAAACAAGACACAAAAGACAAGGCTGAGGCTACAAGAAGAAACAATCATTTCCGCAAATAAAAGAGTCTTGCACCTTGTCCCTTGTACCTTAACTTCGCTGCCATGACCAATGAAAAAGCAATTGCAGAAAAGCTTTTGCAGGTAAATGCGGTAAAATTAAATTTAAGAGAACCTTTTACATGGGCCAGCGGGTGGAAGAGCCCTATCTATTGCGATAACCGGCGCATACTTTCATTTCCATTTGCCAGGGATTATGTAAAATCAGAATTATGCAATGTGGTGTTTGAGAAATTCCCTGAGGCGGAACTGCTTGCGGGGGTAGCAACTGCTGGTATTGCCTGGGGAGCCATGGTGGCCGATCAGTTGAAACTCCCATATGTCTATGTTCGGCCAAAACCAAAGGAGCATGGATTGGGCAACCAGGTTGAAGGGTATTTTGAAAAAGGGCAAAAGACCGTAGTAATTGAAGATCTTGTTTCCACGGGTAAAAGCAGTTTGCAGGTGGTTGATGTTTTAAAGAGTGCCGGTGTTGAAGTGATCGGGATGGTCTCGATTTTTACTTATGATTTTCCTGTAGCAGCAGAAGCTTTTGGAAAAGCAGGATTGAAATATCAGCCGCTTACAAGTTATCCTGTATTGATACAATTGGCGATTGAAAAAGCAATTGTATCAAAAGATGAGGAGGAAATTTTGTTAAAATGGCGAACCGACCCTGCAAACTGGAAAGGCATTTTGTAAATTGTGAATAATAAAACCGGGATATGAAAAAACTTATTTTTTTTGCAATTGCAACGATGGGCATCTCCACCTTCGTTACGGCACAAACAAAAGTCCAGTTAACAGCAAAGATCAGCACCCCGACCGTACAATGTGATATGTGCAGGGAAACTATTGAAACTTATTTGAAGAGGTATGATGGTGTGACCTATGTAAATGTAAATGTTAAGAAGAAAGAAACAACCGTTAAATACCTTACTGACAGGACTAATATTGAAACGATCAAAACAGCCATCGCGAATGCCGGCTACGATGCTGATGATATCCCGGCTAATCCTGAAGCCTACAAAGCATTACCTAAATGTTGCAAAAAACCCGAAGATGGCGGGGGAATGGGTAAACAGAAACAATAAAAATCGGTTTCCCGCAATGCGGAGTTTTTTACGCTGATTTCAAATTTGAGACCAGGGATATTTTTACTGCAAATTTTTCCAATCCCATAAAACAATTACCCATTCGGTTTCATCCTGGGCTTTATATCTGTGAATTTCCGTAAACCCGATTCTTTTATGAGCATTTAATGAACGCTGATTTGTACTTGCTATTTCTGTTATTGCAAAGTCGTATTTATTCTTAAAATGATTCTTATATTTTAAATAGGCATTGTCCAAAACACCTTGCCCGCGATAATTTTTAGAGACACATACCTGCCCGACTGCAATATAATTATAGTGTGCGATAGATCTGCCGGCAAATGATATCTTGCTAAACATTTCAAACATGGGGACCAGGACCGGTATATCATTTTTTGACCTTGCTGTCATAGCAAGCAGGTAAGCAATCACGCTGTTTTCTTCTTTTGCGATGATGTGCCGTTCGATCTCATTCAGTTTTTTTAAATCATCAAAGCCATGGATTACGGTCACAAACCCCTGGCTTGTGATCTCATCGTCCGGCAAATTAATTTTGAGATTTGCTTTTTGCAGATTTAAGATGCCCCTTAGATCATTTTCAGTAGTTGCAGTGGTGTAAACAATCATATAGATCCGGCTCTTAAATTATTCGTTATTTTAGCGTCGTGTATTGAATGATCTTATTGATGAAGATACAACTCCGTCAAAAAATTTTCCACCGTATCTTTTACTTATGAAGAAATTCCTTTTTTCCTGTGCCTTGTACTTTGTACCTTATTTAATATTCTCTCAACAATTTGGTGGAAATCCTCCTTCTGTAAAATGGAAACAAATCAATACGGATACTGCAAGAATTATTTTCCCCGTTGGGATGGATTCAGTTGCGCAGCGTGTATCAAATATCGTTCATTGGCTGGCAGGAAATAATCCGGCACCCCTGGGCAATCAATTGCATAAAATAAACATTGTACTGCAAATGCAAACGATAATTCCGAACGCCTATGTTTCGCTGGCGCCTTTTCGAAGTGAATTTAATTTGACTCCTTCCCTGAATAATTTCGACGAGGGCAGTATTAGTTGGCCGGAAGGACTGTCCGTGCACGAATTCAGGCATGTTCAGCAATTCAATAATTTTCGTAATGGACTCAGCAAACTTGCTTATTATTTGTTTGGTGAAGAAGGTTTATTGGTAGCTGAAAACGCTGCCGTGCCTGACTGGTTTTATGAGGGCGATGCCGTATATAACGAAACGATTACTACGAACCAGGGCCGGGGCAGAATTCCTTTTTTTCTTAATGACTACAAGAGCCTTTGGTTATATGATAAACATTATAGCTGGATGAAGCTGCGCAATGGTTCGTTGAAAGATTATGTGCCGAATCACTACCCCCTCGGTTATTTAATGGTGAATTATGGACGGGAAAAATACGGGCTGGATTTCTGGAGCAATGTTGTTCATGATGCCAGTGCCTATAAAGGATTGTTTTACCCGTTTCAGAAAGCGATAAAAAAATATTCGGGTGTTGATTATAACACATTTCACCAGGATGCTTTCAATTATTATAAAAAGCTGAGCGAAACGGCTGGTGATAAGGTTCTGGCTGCCGGCCAGGAGGGGCATCCGACACGTCAAAAGCCCAACCAGCCCGAAGAAGATGATTTTAAAAACATTACAACGTTCAATACAAAATTTGTTACGGATTATTTTTTTCCTTACCAGGTTAATACTGATTCATTGCTTTATTTGAAGAGCAGTTACCGGCACCGCGAAGCTTTTTTTATAAGAAGTGCCAATTCTGAGCATCGCCTGCGCACAAGAGATATTTCAATTGATGAGCAATTCAGTTATCGTAATGGAAAGATCGTGTATGCGGCCTATGAATTTGATCCGCGATGGGGTTGGAAGGATTTCAGTGTGATAAAAATCCTGGATGTGCATACACGGGAGGAACGGACTCTTGCGCACAGAACAAAATATTTTACACCTGATATTTCTCCGGATGGAACTAAAATTGCTGCAGTACTGGTGCTGCCGGGTGGCAAAAGTGAATTGCACATCCTGGACGTAAATAGCGGAAAGATCATTCAGCGATTTCATTCTTCAGAAGTGAGCTTGTTTACTGATCCAAAATTTATTGATGACGGGTCGTTAATTACCGCCGTTCGGCTGAATGATGGGCGAATGGTATTGGCGCTCGCAAATATTTCGGTTGGAAGCGTGGAAAGACTGACTGCGCCTTCATACGGGGTGTTGGGATATGTAAGTATCAATAATGGTGTGGTTTATTTCACCGGCTCTTTCTCAGGAAATGATGAATTATATGCTTTGGAGTTGAGTAGTAAAAAAGTTTCGAGGCTTACTAAAACATCATTGGGCAATTATTTTGTAAATGCTTCGCCAGGCAAACTTGCCTGGAGCGGTTTTACCGCTAACGGATATCAACTGAAACAAATGGACCCGGATCAATCCAAATGGACAGAAGTAAGCGAAATGGAGATCAGGAATCCTGTTATTGAATTCCCTGTAGCGCATTCAGATGAGTTGCATGATATTTTGCAGGCTGTGGTTCCTGACAGAAAATTTGAAGAGGCAAAGTATAAACAAGCCGGGCATTTTTTTCATTTTCATAGCTGGCGGCCTTATATCGCTAAACCTGATTACACGTATTCTATTTACAGCGATAATATTTTAAATACATTTTCGACTGAATTGTTTTATCATTACAACAGTGATGATAAAACAAATGGTTTCGGTGTAAATTTTTTATATGGCGGTTTATACCCTTATGTCGGTGGGGGGATCGAATATACGTTCAGCCAGCCAGTAACGATCAATAACAATCCTGCCAACATTAATAAACTGGAAACAAGAATTGGTTTAAGTCTTCCCCTGAATTTTTCAGGAGGAAGGAGTTATAAATTTTTCAATGCAGGCTCGGACTACGTTTTTGAAAAACAGATTTTCAAAGGAATGAGTAAAGATTCAATTCAAAATATAAATTTCAGTTATCTCCATCATTATTTTTCCTGGGATCAATTCATTCAACAAGCCGTGCAGCATATTTATCCCCGTCTTGGTTATTCGTTTTCATTAAATGATCGCTACGCAATCAGTTATTATCATGGATATCAGTTTATCGGCAGAGCTTCCGTTTATTTGCCTGGTTTTTTTTCAACTCATAGTATTGTTTTAAGCGGCTCTTTTCAACAAAGAGATACAACCAACATTTTATTCAGCAACAGCTTTGTTAATGCAAGAGGATACAATGATTATTATCTGAGCCGTATGTGGAGGATCAGCGCTAATTATCATTTCCCGATCGTATATCCTGACTGGGGTTTTGCCAACCTGATTTATTTCCAGCGTATCCGCGGTAATGTTTTTTTTGATCTTGAAAGAGTGTATTCAAATGATAAGACCCGGACAAGAGATTTGCGAAGTGTTGGTGGGGAGATTTATTTTGATACAAAATGGTGGAATGAGTATCCTCTTGCATTTGGAGTAAGACTCAGTCATTTACTGGATAATGAATTGAGCGGAACTACTCAGAAAAATGTTTTTGAGATTCTGGTGCCTATTGTGATTCCCCAATGAATTGCCGAAGACTTATGAATTACCGGAGGCTTAAGCCTCCGGCAATTCATTGGTCAGTTTAGATTTTCCAGGCTTTCCCTGATGGCTTTGATCTTTGCTTCAGCATCAGCTTTCTTTTTTCTTTCTAATTCGATTACTTCAGGTTTTGCATTTTGAACAAAGCGTTCGTTGCTGAGTTTTTTTTCAACTGAAGAAAGAAATCCTATATGGTATTCAAGTTCTTTTATGAGTTGCTCTTTCTGGGCGGAAGTGTCAATCCCTTTTTCAACAGTCAATAAAAACGTTCTATTATCAGAATTAACTATGATTTCATTAGGAGAGTTTTTTATTATGTCTTTAGGGACAGAGTAAATCAAGTTTGTTTGTTTCTGTAAAAGGAACAGTAAATTTTGATTGCGTGAATAAAAAATATCAGTTCCACCAGTTCCCATAAATTTTATGGTTTCGGTATTTTTTATACTATTCTTTTTTCTGGCGTCTCTTATTGCAGTTATATCATTTTTAAGTGTAAAACCCTTCTCGAGTACATCCGAATTAATCGAATTGATGGGAATATATTTTTTTATTGTCAGGTCATCTCCATTCTTTCTTTCTTTCAACTTATGATAAATTTCTTCCGTTACAAACGGCATAAAAGGATGAAGTAATTGCATCAATTCTTCAAAGAATTCTACTGTTTTATTGTAGGTATCTGGATCGACCAATTCTTCAAATCCTGGTTTTACCCATTCTAAATACCAACTGCAGAAATCATCCCAGATTAAAGAGTAAATAGTTTTTAAAATTTCACTCAACCTGAAATCCTTGTATGATTCCCCGATCTCGCCTTTAACCTGGTTCAATCTGTTTTCAAACCATTCAACAGCAAAGTTTTTATCGGCCTGGCCGCTTGGAGCGGCCTGACGGATTTTCCAACTCCGAACGAGCTTCAAAGCATTCCACATCTTATTGATAAAAAAACTTCCCTGCTTTAATGTGCTTTCTTCTTTTACATCAAATAAAAGATCATTACCGGCGGGAGAGGAAATGATAATTCCAAAACGCACGGCATCGGCACCATACTTGTCAATTAAACCAAGAAGATCAGGAGAGTTGCCAAGTTGTTTGCTCATCTTTCTTCCCAATTCATCACGAACAATTCCTGTGAAATAAACTTCACTGAATGGTTTTTCATGCATATATTCAAAACCGGCCATGATCATTCTTGCCACCCAAAAGAAAATTATTTCCGGGGCGGTCACTAAGGTATTAGTGGGATAGTAATATTTGATATCATCATTTCCCGGATGACTATAGCCTTTAAAGACTTCAATAGGCCAAAGCCAGGAAGAAAACCAGGTATCGAGCACGTCTTCATCCTGTTTCAATTGGGCATCGGATATTGAATATTGAGCATTGAATATTTTTTTTGCTTCCTGTTCATCTTTTGCAACAACAAATCTGCCTTCCTCGTCATACCAGGCCGGTATTTGGTGTCCCCACCAGAGCTGGCGGCTGATACACCAATCCCTGATATTTTCTATCCAGTTGCGATAAAGATTTTTAAACCGGGCAGGATAGAATTTTATTTCATCATTCATTACTGTTTCCAGCGCAGGTTTATAGAGCTTTTTCATATCAACCCACCATTGTAACGAAAGACGATCCTCAACCACAACATCGGTTCTTTCACTGAACCCTATTTGATTGGTATAATCATCGATTTTTACCAAATGACCTTTTGTTTCTAATTCTTTTACAATTTTTTTCCGTACTTCAAACCTGTCTTCCCCAACATAGATTTGTGCTGCTTCACTCATTGTTCCATCTTCATTCATGGTATCAATGATCTCAAGTCCGTGCTTTTCCCCGATCTGGTAATCGTTTTTGTCGTGGGCAGGCGTGATCTTTAATGCCCCGGTTCCAAAATCCATTTCAACGTATTCGTCAGTAATGATAGGTATGCGTCGGTTAATAAGTGGGACAAGGGCAAATTTTCCATGCAGATTTTTATAACGCTCATCATTGGGGTTTACTGCAATCGCTGTATCTCCTAAAATAGTTTCAGGACGAACAGTGGCGATAGTGATGTAGTTAGCAGATGATGGATGACCGATGGCGGAATTCCGGCCTTCTGTCATCTGTCCTCCGTCATCAATCCTATATTTTATATAATACAATTTACTCTTCACTTCTTTCCTGATCACTTCTTCATCACTCAATGCGGTTTTAGCTTTGGGGTCCCAATTGATGATGCGTTTGCCGCGATAGATATAACCTCTGTTATATAAATCAACAAATACACTGATCACGGAATCATAATAGTCAGGATCCATTGTAAAAGTGGTGCGATCCCAATCCAGGCTGCAGCCTAATTTTTTTAATTGCTGAAGAATGATACCACCATATTGTTCTTTCCATTCCCAGGCGTATTTCAAAAATTCTTCACGGGTCAAACTGGACTTGTTGATCCCTTTTTCACGAAGCATCTGCACCACTTTTGCTTCCGTTGCAATGGATGCATGATCTGTTCCGGGTACCCAGCAAACATTTTTTCCAAGCATTCTTGACCGGCGAATTAAAATATCCTGGATGGTATTATTCAGGCAATGCCCCATATGCAGTATGCCTGTAACATTTGGCGGAGGAATTACAATCGTGTATGGTTCACGATCATCCGGCTTACTATTGAAATATTTTTTTTCCTGCCAGTGATCATACCATTTCTTTTCAGCAATGCTATGTTCAAAATTCTTTGTCAATTCCATTTATCAAACAAATATTATGTTTCCAACTACTGTCCCGATAGCTATTGGATCTTTTCATCGCCTGCTGTCTGCCGGCAAATTGTACTTTCAATATTCTTCTATACAAGTTCGTTGATCTTTGTGACCCGATAGCTATCGAGTCGTGGTGTCCAGTGTGACCATATTTTGTCGGTCACAAACCTGCCTGCCGGCAGGCAGGGTGCACAAAAAAACACGACGGACACAACGTAAGTCCCTCAACTTGTTATTGCCGAAACATCAGCCACTTATTGGAAGACTATTCAGCAGTCTTGATACAACTTGTTTACTGGCGACGGCCGCAAATTTACCTGTTTTATGTTCACATTAGAATGTTATACGGTTTAGTGCCTTTTCTGTTATCTTAGGTTTAAATACTATTTATGGGAAAGATCAGTTTCCTTTCGCTCGCAATTTTATTTTCGGAGTTTCTTTATTCACAACAAGTCGTTGGCCTGGAAGAAAATTCCTCTTACAAATCCAATGGCCTTGAATATGGGTATTATATAACGAATGAACAATCCAAAGAAGTAAAGGGTGAGGATTTTGATCGGTACGAAGTAAACTTATTTGTAACAAATAATAGTGGTTGCATTAAGATCATACCTTTTAAGACGGGCATCACACCATCTTCAGATGAAGATGTTACCATAGCCGAATTTACCTGTCAGAATGCAACAGGGAAACGCCTGACAGCAAAAGGAGGAAAGATCCAGGCAAAGCCCTGGTACACACAAGTAAAGATTAGTGATGAAAAGGAGTCTAATAAATATAAATTGATCAATGCCCAGGTGGGCTATGCAGTAGGAAACGGTCAAACACTCACCACAAAAATTATAGTTATTGTTCCAAAGGGCGAGCGTCCGAAAATCAATTGCCGCACAGTTTATTTCCCGGGTATCTAATTTTTATTTTTCAGGGAGTTAGTCACCGGGCGGTTGCATTTTTCTTCTAACATCTTCACTGATAAATCTGCCTCCGTTGTGGACGGTGATGATCGCATGGATCATTTCTTCTTTTGTTGAATCTTTTGTGACAAAACCCCTGGCTCCCAACTGCAGGATATTGCGTGCATAAGACGGCTGGTTATTCACCGATATTCCAATGATCTTAGCCGACGGAGATTGTTTCAATATTTTTTTTGTGGCTTCAAAACCATTTACCGGGTGCATGTTGATATCCATAAGAATGATATCAGCATTGTATTTGCCGGCAGCTTTAATAGCTTCAGCTCCGTTTGTACATTCTGCAATAATTACAAGACGCTTGTCCTCTTCCAGTAATGTTTTCCAGGTTTCCCTGATAAGCTGGTGGTCATCCACTATAATAATCCTGATCTGGGTCTGCTCCATGAGTGGCAGTTGAGTTTTTAGTTTTAAACCGCAATTGACCACCATTGCAAGGAGGTTATTTACAAAAATTTATGAGCCCATTTTACTTTAAACAATCTGCCTGAGCAGTTGCTATAGCTTCTAATGGTACTCCCAAATTATTTACAGGGAGATTGAAGGGAATTTTCCCAGGATAATGTACTTAGTAAAAATACTGATTTGCTAAAGTAATATTACTAAGTGAATTATCCAAGATCTAATTGACTATTATTAATAAAATTTACCAACGCTGCTGCATTTTTTAAATTCAGCTTTTTGAGGATATTATAGCGATGAACTTCTACAGTTTTAACGGAGATACTTAAGGCGTCAGCAATTTCTTTTGAAGAATGTCCCTTTTTTATAAATGAAATGATCTCAATTTCTCTTTGTGATAACGAATTAAGCCCTGACTGTTGATCTTCCCCCGAAATTATCTGCTCTGAAAGAATGTTTTTTATTTCTTCGCAAACATATTTTTTGTCATTGTAAACTTCTATTATTGCCCTGAACATTTCTTCCCTGGAAGAATTTTTGGTAACGTAACCCATTGCTCCTTTTTGCATCATTTTACGGGCGTAAGTGGGCTGTGTGTGGAGAGAAACTCCGAGGATCTTTGAACCCGGGGAAAATTTTCTGATAAGTTGTGTAGCCTCAATTCCGTTGATACCCGGAAGGTTGATATCCATGATTACAACAGCAGGCCTGAGGTTTTTTGCCATTTCAACTGCTTCCTCACCGCTTCCGCATTCGGCAACAACAAAAAAACGGGGATCGGAATTCAGAATAAAACTCCATGTTTCCCGAACTAACATATGGTCATCAGCGATCAGGATAGTAATCTTTTCCATAGCAATAAATTATTTGATCAAAAGAAGATTAAT
>JBIOGV010000003.1:0-41864 GCA_044448365.1 Chitinophagales bacterium | reverse complement strand
TGGTATATTAACCAGCTTCGCTACAAGGTAAATCAAAGCGATCCAGTCGACGTAATTTGGACACCGGAACAGATTGAAGGAGAAAACCGCAATTATCTCCAATTCCAGGCTGATCCATCCAAGCCCCAAGATAACTATTATTCTCTTTATGATGTGATGAAAAATGAAATGGGTAAACAAGTTCTGGATGAGGACAATAGAGATGCCGGGCCGGCTACTTTTGGTGAAAGACGCTTCACTGTTCCGGTAGACACTGCATTGGTAAGAAAAAATGGAACTGTAAATGCAAATGATTCGGTACTCAGTGTAATGAAATTTGAAGTTCCTATGCAGGGAAGGGGAATAGTGATTCAAAAAAACGATCTTACCATTTTAAATATCATTGCTGCCAATAACTGGAAACGCCCGATCTATTTTACTTCTCCTTATGGGAACCTTGGCTTTGGACAATATTTGCGTAAAGATGGATTGTCATACCGTCTTGTACCGATAAAAGCACAAAGACCGGAAGACAAATGGATCATTAACCAGCGTACCGGTTTATTAAAGGATATGAATATTGATTCAGCCGCCAGGAACGTAATGCAAAAATTTGTTTTTTCCAGCAATAAAGGAGCGTACTTCGATGAAGAAAATCGCCGGCATGCACTAAACATCCGCAGCACTTATGCTGAAACAGCCGGTAATCTCGCTGATGCAGGAAGAAAAGATGAAGCTTTAAAGATGATCAATAAATGTGAAAGCCTGATCGATAGTAAGGATCTGCCGTATGCAATGATCAGTCGCGAAAACTCTCACAATCTTTACGGGCTGCTTTATCTTGAAGCGGCGTACAAAGCAGGGAATCAGCAATTGGCTCAAAAAGTTGGACTGGCTCTTAAAAAAGATATGGAGCAACAAAGAAGCTATTATAATTACCTGAGAGATGAAAGAGACGATCTTTATACGTCTGTGCAGGACGAATCAAGAAATAATGACATCCTTTTAATGATCCTTGATGATATACAAAAGGCCTATTCATCAAAGACACAAAACAATATTCTGCCCCAGGTGGAAGGAAAAAATCCAACCATCATTACCAATATTAAGGACAGTAATAAAAGAAAAGATTCTTCGCAAAGAAAAAAGTAAAAAGTAAAAATCGATCCCCGACATTTTGAATTTTTACTTTTTATTTTTGATTTGACTGTCTAAACTGCTTTTATGCCGAAAAAGCTTACAACCATTTTTCTTTTATTTTGTTTCCTTACTTCGTTTGCCCAGACAAAATCAGATAAGCTTACTATTGAAAAAATCATGCGTGATCCAAAATGGATCGGAACTTCTCCATCAAATGTTGAATGGAGTGATGATGGACAATATATCTATTTCAACTGGAATCCCGATCATGCTCCCGCTGATTCAATGTATTCAATCAGTCTAAAAGATCATACACCTGTGAAACTGTCTGTTCAGCAAAAACAAAATCTTACTACTTCTGACAATATTATATGGAGCCTGGCCCGAACAGCCTTTGTGTATGAAAAAGACGGAGATATTTTTTTTAAGGATATTAAAACAGGAAAAACAAAACATATTATTCAAACTATAGAAAACGAAACCAACCCTCAATTTTCTTTTAATGACACGAAAATTGTTTACACAAGCAATCAAAACTTATACGCATGGGATATTGCCACCGGCGAAATGATACAGCTCACGAATTTACAGTCAATGCCGGCGAACCACCCGCAACAAGGTTCTCAGCAATCGCGTGGTTCGCATGGAAGCATGAATTCAGAAATAACAGCCGATTCAGCCCAGGCCGAATGGTTAGAAAATGACCAGCTGCAATATTTGCAGGTTTTAAAAAAGAGAAAAGAAAAAAAAGAAGCCACAGAAACATACAATAAAAATCTTTCAAAAAAAGAGCTTAAAGAAATTAATATCAGTAACCGGGTTTTACAGAATCTTACTATCAGCCCGGATGGAAGATTTATCAGTTATCGTTTGATGAAACGTTCGACAGATGCAAAATCAACGATCGTTGCCAATTATGTTACTGAAACAGGATATACAGAAGATATCCCGGGGCGAACTAAAGTAGGCGCACCGCAAAGCAGCTCAGAGTTTTTTATTTACGATCGCGAAAAAGATACTGTACTGGAAATAAAAACGGATTCAATCCCCGGTATTCGGGATCTGCCTGATTATGTAAAAGATTATCCTCAGAAATTTGCACAGAAAATAAAAGACCCTCCTGTACGTCCGGTCATCATTTGGAAAATATCATGGTCACCCAAAGGCACATATGCAATTCTTGAAATACATTCAAGAGATCATAAAGACAGGTGGCTGATGTTATTTGACACTGCTGCGGGAAAATTAAAAACAATAGACCGCCAACGTGATGAAGCCTGGATCGGAGGACCCGGTACGGGTATATTCGATGGTTTGAATACAGGATGGATCAATGAAAATACGTTTTGGTTCCAGTCAGAAGTTACCGGCTATTCGCATTTGTATATAATAAATGTAGAAACAGGTGAAAGAAAGGCATTGACGTCAGGAAAGTTTGAAGTACTGAAAACAGAACTTTCGAAAGACAAAAAATATTTTTACATCACAACAAATGAAGTTCACCCGGGTGAACAACAATTTTATCGCTTGCCTGTAACCGGTGGAAAAGCAGAAAGGATCACGACGATGATTGGCGCAAACCTGGTGACCATTTCTCCGGACGAAAAATATATTGCGATTCTTTATTCCTATTCCAACAAACCCTGGGAACTCTATCTCCAGGAGAACCTGCCTGCCGGACAGGTGGGTAACCCCGGAGGTAAAATCGAACAGATCACTACAAAAGCGATGAGTGAAGAGTTTAAATCCTATCCATGGAGAGATCCCGAATTAATTACATTCACGGCAAGAGACGGAGCAGAGGTGCATGCCCGCATTTATAAACCAGCAACTCCTGCATCGGGTAAACCTGCTGTATTATTTGTTCACGGTGCCGGTTATTTACAAAATGCTCACAAATGGTGGAGTTACTACTTCCGGGAATTTATGTTCAACAATTTGCTTGCAGATAATGGATATTATGTGATGGATGTTGACTATCGCGGCAGTGCAGGGTATGGCAGGGATTGGAGGACGGCAATTTACCGGCACATGGGAGGAAAAGATCTGGATGATAACGCAGATGCAGCAAACTATTTAGTAAAAACTTTTGGAGTGGATCCAGAACATATTGGGTTATACGGAGGTTCCTATGGCGGTTTCATAACTTTGATGGCTCTGTTCACAACGCCTGATGTGTTTGCAGCCGGTGCGGCACTACGTCCTGTTACTGACTGGGCAAATTATAACCATGGTTATACAAGCGAGATTTTGAACGAACCTTACAACGATAGTCTTGCTTACCGGAGAAGTTCACCCATTTATTTTGCAGAAGGTCTTAAATCACATTTATTGATTTGTCATGGAATGGTTGATGAGAACGTGCATTTCCAGGATGCGGTGAAACTGACACAACGATTAATTGAGCTGGGGAAAGACAATTGGGAGATCGCTCCTTACCCGATGGAAGATCATGGTTTCACCGAGCCCAGCAGCTGGACGGACGAATATAAACGAATATTTAAATTATTTGAAAGTACTTTGAAAAAGTAGAAAGTCAAAATAGTATGCCTCTTGTATAAAAAAAATTCATACCTCATACTGATTTTTTTTACTTTTTACTTTTGATTTTTAATCCCAAAATCAAACATTATGCGACCCGACCTTACGCGTGTACCGCAATTTTATCATAACTATATTAACCACGTCCGGGAAAATGATTTGATGACCGCCTTCAAAAATCAAACACCTTTTGTTATTGATTTTTTTCAAAACCTTCCTGCTGACAAAATTGATTATGCCTATGCAGCAGGCAAATGGACGATTAAAGAAGTGCTGCAGCACATCATCGATGCAGAGAGAGTATTTTCTTACCGTGCACTTCGGTTTGCAAGAAAAGACCCTACTCCATTGCCGGGTTTCGATGAAAATCTTTTTGCTGAAAATTCAAAGGCTGGCAAAAGATCATGGGATGATCTTTTGGAAGAATTTAAAGCTGTTCGGAAAGCAACACAATGGTTATACAGTTCTTTTGATGACGAGCAATTGAATGCGACAGGCACTTCAAACAATAACTCCAACTATGTTCTCGCCTTTGGCTACATATCTGTAGGACACTCTTTGCATCATTTGAATGTGATTAAGGAACGGTACTTATAAGAAATAACTTTAGCAATACTGCCTCAGATTGAGACAGATTTTCTTGCCCGACGAAGTATTGTCAGAAAAGAAAAGGCCGGGTCCTTGAAGAAACCCGGCCAGGAATATTTTATCAAAAAATAGTTTTTAAAAAGCTTTTGCCGGTTGTTTATTAGACTGAGCAAGATTTTTCTGGCTGATCATATCGTTCATAACTCTTACGGCCTGGTCAAGATAAATATCCTTTGTAAGCCCTTTCAACCAATTATCAAATCTTTCCTGCTTGGCCTTATCATAAGAAAACATATTCACATCCTTAGGAACAAAGGAAACATCCAGCGAGTCTCTTAGTTTTTCCAGCGCCTCATCCTGCTTTACAGTAGCCTGGATGGCTTTCTGTTCCTGGCGATATCTGTCCAGTTGCAAAGAATGATCCTTGTTATTTTGTTTTTCCAGCCATTCCGAATTTGCACTGATGGTTTTGAAAACATCACTGTTACTTAGTCTATCCTGTTCAAGTCTTTTAATGGTTGTAAGATCATAACCGGGATTCCAGGGAGTGTAACTTGCTTTAGAGATCTCATCCCAGGGCAATGCATCCGGATCATCTTTTTCTCTCAATTTAAGATCCTCATATTTGTCAGATAAAACGACATCAGAAGAAACTCCTTTTAATTGAGTAGAGCCGCCATTGATCCGATAAAATTTCTGGAGCGTTAATTTCACCGTGCCAAGGTCAGAATTTGAGCCCAATAAATTAGAAGAAAAATCAAGGCCAATATTTCTTTGTACGGTGCCTTTGCCATACGTTGAAGTACTGCCGATTATTACACCGCGACTATAATCCTGGATGGCGGCAGCAAAAATTTCAGAGGCAGAAGCACTGAATTCATTCACCATCACCGCAAATGGACCATCATACAGAACGGAACGATCCTTGTCTTTTAACACCTGTGGCTGTTTTCCATCACGGTCTTTCACCTGCACGATCGGGCCTTCGTCAATAAATAACCCGGCCATCTGAACAACATCATACAAAGAACCTCCACCATTATTGCGAAGATCCATGATGATCCCATCTACTTTTTCTTCTTTTAATTTCTTTATTTCATTTTGCACATCAACAGAGCAACGGGCTCCGTTTGGATTGTCAAAATCTGCATAGAATTCAGGCAAATAAATATACCCGATCTTTTCGGAGCCGTTTTTTACAATGGCACTGCGTGCAAACGTTTCTTCCTGCACTATTTTATCACGAACAAGTGTCACAGTTTTTATTGACCCATCTGATTTCTTAATAGTGAGTTTTACTTCTGTTCCCTTTGTACCACGAATTAATTTTACAGCATCTTCAACAACGTATCCTGTTAAATCCACCGGCTCGGCATCTCCCTGTGCGACTTTTACAATAATATCGCCAATCTGGAGCTCACCGGATTTCCATGCCGGGGCACCTGTAACAAGACTCGCAATTTTAATGTTCCCATCATCATAACTCAATTGTGCGCCAATGCCATAAAATGAGCCGCTCATCTGCTCATCGAAATAACGTTTGTCAACCGGGGGAAAAAATTCTGTGTGCGGGTCCATCGAGGTGGTAATATCATTCACAAACATGTTGAATTTATCATCATCAGAAAATTTATGACGATAATGATCAAACGTCCTGTCCATTACCTTTCTCACCTTTTCTCTTGCTTCTTTTTCCAGTTCTTCATTTGTTTTTACAACAAATCCCTCTTTTCCTTTGTTTTTTTCTCTTAGATCAAGAGACTCTGCATAACGATCAAGAGCAAGATATTTTAATCTCTTTCTCCATGTTTCTTTTAATTCAGCCTCCGTAGCCGGGACTTTTATCTTATCGGCATCAAGATTGATCGTTTCATCAGTTGTATAATTAAATGGCTGATTCAGGATCTCGTTATAAATTTTTGTTGCGTCTTCAATTCTTTTATTAAATATTTGTCCTGCAGTTAAGAAAAATTCTACAGGTGCCTCTCCTCTTATCTCATCGTCAATTGTTGTTTCATATTTTTTCAGTGCTTCATAGTCTGCCTGCTGAAAAATATTTTTATCCGGGTCAAGATCATTCATATATTTTTTGAAGACTTCTTTTGAAAAATCATCATTGATGGCTTTGGGAGAATAATGAGCTTCTTCCAGCATCTGCCCTACATTTCTAAGTATCTTTTCATACTTGGAAGGCGGATTTGAGTTTTTACCAAGGGATTGGAAGGCAACAAAAGTGCCTGCTACAACAAGTATCACAAGGATCGGGAGTCGTTTCATATTTGTCATATATTTTACAGCTTTGAGCATGATCCAAAAATAACGCAAAAACGGAGCATTTCGTACTCTTTCAGGCTTTTAACTAATGTTTTTGATGAAAGGCTATTGGTTACCAGTTGCTAATTGCTTGTCATCATCGGCATCAATATTCATGAAAAACTATACCACCCAATATTCAGCAGCTAAAAACCGGCAACAAGAACCGATAGAGTTTTTCTATATCTTTGTCCGCTCAAAATGGTGGCTGTAGCTCAGTTGGTTAGAGCATCAGATTGTGGTTCTGAGGGTCGTGGGTTCGAGACCCATCAGCCACCCGCTAAATCCCGGTGCAGTTGAATCGGGATTTTATTTTTGAATTCATTCTTATGAACTGGTGGCTTTTTCTTATTCCCGTTACTTCGGCATTCAGTTGCTGGTTAGTTATAAAACTTTTTTTTACGCTCCTGTTTCATCCACGGAATCCCCGGTCAATTTTCGGAATTAAGATACAGGGCATTTTGCCTGCAAAGCGATCCATTGTTGCAGGAAAAACAGGAAAGCTGGTTGCTGCAGAATTTATTTCAATGAAAATAATTGAAGAAAAAATTACTGATCCTTCCCATTTGCAAAAGATCATGCCGGTCATTGAGGAACACATTGATGATTTCCTTCGCAATAAACTAAAAAAAGAAATGCCGGTTGTAGGACTATTAATTGGTGAAAAGACGATCAATTCACTAAAAAAAGTTTTTATGAATGAACTTGAGACTTTATTCCCAAAAATCATAACTGGCTTTGTTTCTAATATTGTTACGGATCTTAATATTGAACAGCTCATTACGGAAAAGATAAATACTGTTTCGATCATTGAAGTCGAAACTGCATTCCGGAAAAATTTTTCAAAAGAACTGAGACTTGCAGAAATGGCCGCCGGATTAATTGGGTTGTTTTTCGGCATTTTAGCCATGATGATAATATTTTATTTCAAGTGATGAACGGCACAAGGTTTCCCTGTCATAATCGTCAAACCACCATCAGTCAATTTAATAAGATCAGTTAACCCGAATTCAGGACCTTTGCATCCAAAAAAAAATCATAATGAGAAAAATAATTGTTGCAGGTATTGCTCTATTTATTTCAACTTTCCTTTTTGCTCAAATGCCTGGAGGCGGCCAGGGCAACCGAAGCGGGATGGCTCAACAATTAACGGGCGGGTTTTATGGTAAAATACTTGACTCAATTACAAATAAGCCTATCGATGCCGCTTCGGTTCAGTTAGTCCAGAACAAATATGATACAGTCACAAAAAAAAGAAAAGAAATTATTATTAATGGGATGCTGACAAAAAATAATGGTCAATTTGATATTGAAGGCGTTCCCCTTATGGGCCAGTATAAGCTTAGAATCAGTGCTATCGGTTTTAAGACTTTTGAAAAAAATGTTTCACTGGTCGACATGAGTGCTTTCAGAAAAAACGGGGCTAATAATAACGGCAACCAGGATATGACCAGTTTATTAGGCAATTTTGATAAGGATCTTGGAAATATAAAACTCGAAATTGATCAGAAAGTGCTTGGGAATGTAACAGTGACCGGCTCAAAACCTTTAGTTCAGCTCGGCATTGATCGCAAAATTTATAATGTAGAAAAAGACCTGAGTTCTGTAGGTGGAACAGCTGTTGATGTAATGAAGAATGTTCCATCCGTTTCTGTGGATATTGACGGGAATGTTACTCTTCGCAACAGTTCTCCGCAGATATATGTAGATGGAAGACCCACTACACTTACACTTGATCAGATTCCGGCAGACCAGATTGCCACCGTGGAAGTAATTACAAATCCTTCTGCAAAATTTGATGCATCAGGCGGAACTGCCGGTATCTTAAATATTGTATTAAAGAAAAATCGCAAGGCGGGCTATAACGGCAATGCCAGGGCCGGTATTGACATGCGTGGTAAAATAAATGGAGGCGGTGATATAAATATCCGACAGGGTAAGATCAACTTTTTTGCAAATGCCAATTACGGCCAGAGAAGATCTATTTCATATGGAATAACTGACCGCTATACCTTTTTGCAGAATCCTTTTACGAATCTTCACCAGGAAGATAAAACCATCAACAACGGGTATTTTGCTTTTGGTCGTGCAGGCCTTGATTATTTCGCAGACAACCGGAATACTTTTACGCTTTCAGGTGTTTTAGTTCATGGACATTTTAAATCAAATATGAACAGTGATATTTATGTAGACACACTTTCAGGTATTAATAAACAATCATACACAAATCGAACTACAAACAATGATGGGGAATTTAATAACAGGGGGGGTACTTTAAGTTATCTTCATAATTTTCCAAAAAACGGGCACCAGGTTACTGCTGATGTCAACTATAATAAAAGCAAGAATGAAAATACAAGCCTTGTTGGCAATAATGTTTTTGCAAATACCGGCGGGCCTCAAACCTCAACTTATAATCAACAGCAATCAGGCGGGGGAAGCAATAGTTTTCTGACCATTCAATCAGATTATACAAATCCCATTAATGACAAATCAAAATTTGAAGCCGGTGTAAGAATGGCGCAGAGGAATGTGGAAAGCAGAAGTGATTTTGGTATTGTAAATGCTAATCTTACAGTCACTAAACTTCCCCCACTCTCTTCTAATTATAGTTATACAGACAGAGTGTACGCTGCCTACAGCACCTATAGCAGCAAGGTAAAAGAAAATTTTGGCTACCAGGTAGGATTAAGACTTGAAAGTTCCAATTATAGCGGAATAGTGCATACGAGTGTGCTGGATGGTTTTGGATTTAAAGACACAGCCAGCAAATACAGTAATAATTATCCAATAAGTTTTTTTCCAAGTGTATTTCTTTCTGAAAAATTGAAGCATGACCAGGAATTGCAATTGAATTACAGCCGCAGAATCAATCGCCCTAATTTTTTCCAGCTATTTCCTTTTACCGACTATTCAGATTCGCTTAATTTAAGCAGGGGCAATCCCAACCTGAAACCGGAGTTTACGAATTCTATAGAAGTGTCCTATCAAAAAACATTTCCTAAAAACAACAGCCTGCTGGTCTCTGCTTATTATAAAAACACAACCGATCTGATCACCCGTTATACGGCAACGGAAGTGAATCCCATTAACGGTGACACAGTTTTCATAAATACCTTTATTAATGCCAATTCAAGTTTTGTGGGCGGCCTTGAGTTTATAGCAAAAAATAAAATCTTTTCCTGGTGGGACCTGACAACTAATTTAAATCTCTATACATCAAAAATAAATACCAATGATCCTGCCATTCAAACAGCGGGACAAGTATACAGCTGGTTTGGAAAGATCAATAATAGTTTTAAACTCCCAAAGAATTTCACCCTTCAGTTATCCGGTGATTATACTTCAAAAACCGTACTGGCCCCCGGCGGAAGTGCAAGCACCGGTGGAGGAATGGGTGGCGGACGCGGTGGCTTTGGTCCTAATGTAAGCGGCAATGCACAGGGTTATTCAAAACAAACTTACGGAGTGGATGCTGCCCTCAGGTATGAGTTCCTCAAAAACAAAGTGGCTTCGCTCACATTAAGTGTAAGCGATATTTTCAAAACAAGAAAATATGATGTGTACACACAGTCAAGCTATTTCACTCAACATGCTCTCCGAACCCGCGATGCACAATTCTTCCGGCTGAATTTTGCAGTGAGGTTCGGAAAATTTGATGTGGCATTATTCAAAAAGAAAAACATAAAAAATGACCAGGAAAATATGCAGAACAGTATGCAAAGCGTTCAACAATAGAAAGAAACAGGAAATAAATGAATGAGGGACCCCGCTTCGGCGGGATTTTTTTTAAAGAGATCGTTTATTACTGTTTGGGTAGTAGGTTAGTTTCAAAATTTTTTATGATAGCCATTTAAATCGTGGGCTAAGTAATAAAACTGTCCCGCTACGACTGTTTGAGAACCGTTATTTTTTCAAACATTATATTTGATGTTTACAAACCATGAATAGCCAGTACAAGTTTGCCATTATTGGTTGCGGACAAATTGCAGTGCGACATGCCGAGCAGATAAAAAAAAATGGACAACTCATCGCGGTATGTGATATCATAAAAGAAAAAGCAGATCTCTTTTCAAAAAATCATGCAGCAAATGCCTATTATGATATTGACGATTTGTTAGCCAATGAAAAAGAAATTGATATTATTTCTGTCTGTACACCAAATGGTTTACACGCTCTGCACTCTATAAAGTCCTTAAAGGCAGGGAAACATGTGTTGTGTGAAAAACCAATGGCAATCAACAGCTCCGATGCTAATCAAATGATCAGGACTGAAAAATTAACCGGAAAAAAATTGTTTGTCGTAAAGCAAAATCGCTATAATCCTCCTGTCGTTCTTATAAAAAAACTCGTTGATGAAAAAAAATTAGGCCAAATTTTCAACTTCCAGGTAAATTGTTTCTGGAACAGGCCGGCTTCCTATTATAAAAATTCATGGAAAGGCACAAAAGAACTGGACGGAGGAATCCTGTTTACCCAATTCAGTCATTTTATCGACCTCCTTTACTGGTTATTGGGAGATGTGGCTAGTGCAAAAGGAGTTCGAAAAAATTTTTTGCATAAAAACTGTATTGAATTTGAAGATACGGGTGTTGCATTTCTTGAAATGAAGAGTGGCTCGGTGGGTACTATTCATTATACCATCAATACAACCAATAAAAATATGGAAGGTTCAATTACATTGTTCGGAGAAAAAGGAACTATAAAGATCGGGGGACAATACTTAAATGAACTGGAATACTTTTCAGTGGAAGGGGAATCAAGGCCTTTACTTCCTGAAGGGAAGCCTGCCAATCAGTATGGATTTTATGAAGGCAGTATGAGTAATCATGATAAGGTTTATGAACATTTACTAAAAGCACTCAAGGATCCTGAGCATTCCTTCATTAATTCAGAAGAAACACTGAAAACGATCGAGATCATTGAAAAAATTTACAACTCCTCTCCTCTTCTTCCATAAAGCAGATGAAACAACTCATCTTTACAGTTACAAACGATCTCAATTACGATCAACGAATGATCCGGATCTGTACTTCACTTTCAGCCGCCGGTTATCGTGTTATGCTGATCGGTCGAAAACAAAAAACTTCGGTTCCCCTGGCAACAAAAAATTTTCATCAAACGAGACTTGGTTGTTTTTTTAAAAAAGGTAAAGCGTTTTATTTTGAATATAATCTGCGGCTTTTCTTCTTTCTCCTTTTCAAAAAGGCTGATCTTATTTGTGCCATCGACCTCGATACCATCATTCCCTGCTATCTTATTTCAAAACTTAAAGGAACAAAAAGAGTTTATGATGCACATGAATTGTTCTGTGAAATGAAAGAGATCGTCAGCCGCCCCCCGGTTTATAAAATATGGAAAAAAATTGAAAGGTATACGGTGCCAAAATTCAAATACGGGTACACGGTGAATCAATTTATATCCGATGAATTCAAAAAAATGTACGGCTCCGGTTACGAAGTGATCCGCAATATGCCGGTTTTAAAAGAGATAACCATTCCCGAAAAAAAGGAAAAATACATTTTCTACCAGGGAGCAGTAAACGAAGGAAGAAGTTTTGAAACATTGATCCCGGCCTTTAAAGAGATTGATGCACCTCTGCTCATTGCAGGTGATGGAAATTTTATGGACCAGGCGATAGGTCTTGTAAAAGAGAATCAGCTAACTCATAAGATCAGTTTTCTTGGAAAATTGACCCCTGAAAAACTTTTTGAGTATACAATACACGCATGGATAGGTCTCACTCTTTTTGAAAACAGGGGTCTGAGCAATTATTTCTCACTTGCCAATCGTTTTTTTGATTACATACATGCCTGTGTTCCTCAACTCTGCGTAGAATATCCCGCATACATTGATTTAAACAAAAAGTACAATATAGCTGTTCTAGTAAAGGACTTGGAGCCCGGGAACATAGCAAGATCACTGAACAAATTGCTGAAAGACGATTTTCTTTATCACGAACTTCAGCAAAACTGTTTCAGGGCGAGGGAGGAATTGAACTGGCAAAACGAAGAAAAAAAACTGCTCGGATTTTATAAAACTATTTTTGACTCTTGAGTCGCCACCTACATATTGTTTGCCTGGATGCGCCTTGTCCGCCCGATTACGGAGGTGCTATAGAAATGTTTGGGAAAATTAAGGCGCTTTACCAGGAAGGAATTAAAATTCACCTTCATTATTTCGATTATAAAAACCGGGATGTGCATGAATTAAACAGCTACTGCGAGACCATTCATTCCTATAAAAGAAAATCATTCCGGCAAGGATTTTCATTTAGCATTCCTTATATCGTTTCTTCGAGGATAAATGATGAACTGGTCCTGAATTTGAACAAAGATGATCATCCCGTCATTTTGGAAGGCATTCATTGCACAGGGATATTGAATGCCCTTGATATTGAAACAAGAAAAGTATTGATAAGATTACATAATGATGAAGCCTTTTACTATGATAAACTGGCAAAGTATGAAAGCAATCTTTTTAAGAAAATCTATTTTACTGCTGAAAGCAAACTCCTGATAAAATACCAGACAGGATTGCCAAAAAATTGTTTGTATGCCTGTCTTTCCAAAAAAGATGCCCATAGTTTTACTGAAAAATATGCTTTACCAAAAGTCGAGTTTTTACCGGCTTTCACTGGCTGGTCGCAGGTAAACTGCAAAGAAGGGATCGGGAATTTTTGTTTGTATCATGGAAATTTATCTGTGGCTGAAAATGAAAAAGCAGCCTGCTGGTTGCTGGATAAAGTATTTACAAAGATCAAAGTTCCGTTGGTAATTGCAGGAAAACATCCATCAAGACGGTTAAGCAAATGGGCACATCTTTGCCAGCATACCTGTCTTGTTGCCGATCCATCCGAAAAAGAAATGAATGACCTCCTGGAAAAGGCCCATATTCATATTCTGCCTTCTTTCAATGATACGGGCGTCAAATTAAAACTGCTGCACGCATTGTACAGGGGTCGTCATTGTGTTGTAAACCCTGGTGCTGTTGAAGGATCGGGATTGGACGCAGCCTGCCATATTGGAAAGAATGCAAACGCAATTGCCTCCATTGTCTTGCAATTGCATCACCAGCCTTTTGGAGAAGAAGAAATACAGTTGAGAAAAAAAATTCTTTGCGAGACCTATAACAACCAAAGGAATGCTCAAAAGGTCATTGCATGGTTATATTAGCATTATCGATCACCCGTCCCTTTTCTGTTCTTACCATTCTTGCGGGGAATTTTTGGATCACTATGTAATCATGTGTAGCCATAATAACAGATGTACCGATATCTTTTGAGATCAGGAATAAAAGGTTCATGATCTCATCGGAAGTTTCAGGATCAAGATTACCGGTAGGTTCATCAGCTAAAATTATTTTAGGAGAATTCAGCAATGCTCTTGCAATATCTACTCTTTGTTGTTCTCCTCCGCTCAATTCAAATGGCATTTTAAAACCCTTCGCTTTTAAACCGACCTTATCCAATACGTCCATGATCTTGTCATCCATGGTTCTTTCATTTGTCCAGCCTGTAGCCCTTAAAACGAATTTCAGGTTATCATTTACATTACGGTCAGTAAGCAATTGAAAATCCTGGAACACTACGCCCAGTGTACGACGGAGGTAGGGAATTTTTTTCCAGCTTAGATTTGTAAGATCATAATCGGCAACTCTGCCTTCGCCTTCTTTCAAAGGCAACTCACCATATAAAGTTTTCAGGAGGCTCGATTTACCGGTTCCGGTTTTACCAACCAGATAAACGAATTCGCCCTTGTTCACAGCAAGATCCACATTTTCGAGTATCAGGTTATCGCCCTGGTAAATGCTTGCATTCTTAAGTTCAATGATTACTTCCGCCATTCTTATTAAATTATTTTGCAAAATAAACTAAACTCATTCAGCATTTGATAAAAGTTATCAAAAAAAATAAATTAAAAATATATCTTTCGCAAAAGCCAAACTATGTACTTCCTATTTATATTGATCAATCTTTCCTTTATTGCAGTTTCCTTAGCCGCAAATGCTCAAAATAATACACATAGTGATACCTTAGTCTCATCCACAACTGATAGTTCTGAAAACAAGGTTTTTGAAAAAGTAGATGTCGAAGCCGCATTTCCCGGCGGTGATATTGCCTGGAGAAAATTCCTCGAAAGAAATTTGAGAGGTGCTGTTGCCTCGGAAAATGGTGCTCCTTCCGGCATCTATACAGTGTGGGTACAATTTATCGTTGACCGGGAAGGGAAGATCACTGAAGTAAAATCCTTAACAGACAATGGGTATGGAATGGAACGGGAAGTAGAGCGTATTATTAAAATTGGACCTCAATGGCAACCCGCAAGTCAAAATGGGAGGGTTGTGAAGGCCTATAGAAAACAACCTGTAACTTTTATCATTGAAGATGCGGATTTGGAAGTAACTCCAAAGAATTCTAATGTTCTGTATATAGGTCTTGATAATCCTGTTACGGTTAGTTGCCCAAAAACAAAAGATAAAAATTTGCGTGTAACTATCTCGCAGGGAAGCATTAGCGGTGATGAAGGCAACTATATTGTTCGTGTAACCAGTATAGGAAGAGCTACCATTGAAGTTTACAATAAAAATAAAAAAATCGGTTCATTCAGTCTTGAAGTAAGGGTAATTCCCAATCCCAATAGCGATGAATTCAAAAAAGTAGCACATTCCTTTGGTCTAAAAATAAATAATTAGTCAATAAATAATATCAGAAGATGATGTCTTTACCACCAATTCCTTTTTCTCACTCTCTTCTATCCTGCCGATCACCTGGGCATCCACGCCAAATTTTTTTGAAACCCTGATCAAGGCACCAGCATTGTTTTCATCTGTATAAATTTCCATTCTTGTGCCCATATTGTAAACCTGGTACATTTCTTTATCATAAGCCTTGCTTGCCTGCTGTATCAATTGAAAAATAATGGGCGGCTCAAATAAATTATCTTTTACCACTCTCACATTGCCAGGCATATACTTCATACATTTTGTCTGTCCACCACCACTACAATGGATCAGCCCATGAATCGCATTAAAATGGTTTTCCAGGATTTCTTTCATCACCGGCACAAATGTTCTTGTAGGAGACAGTAGAAGTTTTCCAATCGTCGATGTAATGATATCTGACTTCTGACCTCTGACATCTACTTCATCATTTATCAGATGAGGCCCGATGTAAACAACATGCTCATCCAGTGAAGTGTCGTACGACTCATGAAATCTTGCCCCATAAGTTTTATGCAGCAGGTCATGTCTAGCACTCGTTAAACCATTGCTTCCAATACCGCTGTTATATTCATTTTCATAATTCGCTTGTCCAAAGCTTGCCAGTCCAACGATCACATCTCCTGCTTTGATTTTTTCATTCGTGATCAATTTTTGTTTTGGCCATCGGGCAACCATCGTTCCATTCACCGCGATTGTTTTTACCACATCGCCCACATCAGCAGTTTCACCACCGAGATAATGAATGTTTACTCCAAAATTTTTAATGTTGTTAAAAAAATCCTGGCTCCCGTTAATAATAGCTTCAAGCACTTCTCCGGGAATCAATTTTTTATTTCTATCGATCGTAGATGAAAAAAGCAGGTTATCATAGATCCCGGTGCAAAGAAGGTCATCAAGATTCATTACGATGGCATCCTGTGCAATCCCTTTCCAGACGGACAAATCACCGGTTTCTTTCCAATACAGGTAAGCCAATACACTTTTTGTTCCGGCGCCATCAGCATGCATTACATTCACCCAATTTTCATCAGCGCCTAACAGGTCAGGGAAAATCTTACAAAATGCATTTGTATAAAGTCCCATCCCGAGATTTTTTGTCGCTGCATGAACTTCCTCTTTTTGTGCAGAAACACCGCGCCGGGCATATAGGCCCCCATCCCCTAAAGCGGGGTTCTGAGCACCTTCTATTTTCTTATTTGTCATTTAATATTGAAGATTCAAAATACACTTTAAAAAAAATATCAGCCTGCAAAAATAAGTGATGAAATCTATGACCAATGAATTTTCATGAAAACCCCTTTAGGGGATGGGGGCTTATCTTTGCGAATTAATTATGAAAGTTTACAGAGACATTGATCAATTACCGCCCTTTCGAAATGCAGTGATCACGATCGGTACCTTTGACGGAGTTCATGAAGGCCATCGCAGGATCATTGAACATTTAAAGCAGGAAGCTGAAAAAATAAACGGAGAAACCGTCATCATCACTTTTCATCCGCATCCACGAAAAGTGGTCTCCTCTTCGATCCTTGGCATCCGTCTTATTAATACGCTTGATGAAAAGACAGAGCTGCTTGAAAAAGCAGGCATTGATCATCTTGCCATCGTGCCATTTACCGAAGCATTTGCCAACCAGTCTGCTGAAGATTATATTCAGGATTTTTTGATCAAAAAATTCCACCCACACACAATCATTATTGGTTACGATCATCGTTTTGGCCGAGACAGGCAGGGAGATTACCGCCTGCTTGAGAAAAAGGCCCCGGAGTATAATTATGTATTGAAAGAAATCTCACAACGGGTGCTTGATGAAATTGCTGTCAGTTCAACCAATATTCGCGAATCCATTGTACACGGTGATTTTGAAACAGCTGATAAACTCCTCGGTTACGAGTTTTTCTTTGAAGGTATTGTTGTTGACGGAGATAAATTGGGAAGAAAACTCGGTTATCCAACAGCTAATTTAAAAATTACTGATGAAGAGAAAATTACTCCTGGCAATGGGATCTATGCAGTGCATGTTGAATTGGTGAGTGGCAAATGGCAAGTAGCAAGTGGGCTAAATACAAACCAAGAACTACCCCACTCGCCATTTGCTACTCGTCACTCGCTGTATAAAGGAATGATGAGCATTGGCCTTCGTCCAACTGTCGATGGTAAGAAAAGGGTAATCGAAGTAAATATTTTTGATTTTGACAGGGATATCTATGGTGAAACGATCCGTGTTTATGTAAAAAAATATTTACGGGCAGAAATCAAGTTCAATAATCTTGATGAGTTGTCAAAACAAATTGGCCGGGATAAAATAGAAAGCCTGAAAGTGTTACAGTAGCCGGTTGTAATTGGTAAATGCCGGGCAGGATTAATGGTTAAGATCACCCATAACTCATAACCCTTAACTCGCAACCGAATGTACAGCAAGATCAGATAAAAACGCCTGAAGAAGCCATGAAAAAACATCTGCCTGCTTCTGGCTCATGATAAAAAGAAAATAACTCTAATTAAAAAAACTATGGTGAGATGTATCATAAAAACATCCCACCATTTTTATTTTATCCGCGATTACCATCTTTTGTTATCATTGCGTGCGGGTCTTTCCCTGGCAATTGAAACCGAGAGTAACCTTCCTTCAATTTCTTTCTGGTTCAATTTCTTCATGGCTTCATTTCCATCCTTATCGGATTCCATCTCTACAAATCCAAATCCACGGCTTCGGCCGGTTTCGCGGTCAGTAATTACTTTAGCCGAAGTTACTGTACCGTACTCAGCAAATAATTTCCTCAGATCTTCATCGGTTGTATGAAAACCCAGGTTTGAAACATACATGTTCATAACACAATTAAATTAAAATGAATAATAAAAATACTGTGATCAAAGTCTGCAGAGGAAAAAGTAAAGAAGACTGACTGTTACTAAGAGGAGTAAAAAATTAGTGAACCATACTAAATCTTAGAAACTAAGAATCACCCTATGAAGATACGCTTATTCCATCAGGAATTATATTATTATTCCCGGGAGGCCAAATTATCTTACCTTCATCTGCTTACAACACAGTTTTTCTCCGCTTATTGTATTGAAATTGTTTAACGGGACAAATTAAAAACTAAACATAGAGAATTATGAGTAAATCGCACGAGTCATGGAACAAAAAAGACAGGGAACAACAAAAACAAAAAGCAAGAAAACAAAAGGAAGAAAAAAAACAGGGCCGGAAAGAGAAAACAAAAAAGGGAAAAAGCCTGGAAGATATGATGGCTTATATTGATGAGAACGGGAATATTTCGGCCACTCCGCCCGATCCAAAAAAGAAAAAAGAAATAAAAGCAGAAGATATTGAAATAGGTGTTCCAAAGCAAATACCTATTGATCCAAAAGACCTGATCCGCACAGGAACAGTTACTTTCTTTAATGAATCAAAAGGCTATGGTTTTATCAGGGACCTGGTAAACCAGCAAAGTGTTTTTGTACATGTAAACAGTTGCACCGAACCCATCTATGAGCGAAGTAAAGTAACCTTTGAAGTGGAGATGGGTCCTAAAGGCGCGAACGCCGTAAACGTAAAACTGGTAAGCTAAGATGTTTCAATGATACATTCTTTATATGCCCGGATCTCGGTTACCCCGTGTTGTTTCAATTGTTGCAGTAATTCCGCAGTGAGTTCACTTTTTATAAAAAACTCGAGTATATAAGTATACCGGCAGTTCTCATAATAGGCTTCGTAAATATTCAGTTTACAGGAGGGAAGCATTTTATTGTAAACACTGAGATCGGCATTGGAATTGATAAGAAAAGCAAAGACTTTGCTCTCATCAGGCTTCGCATCATTCATTCTTTGAAATTGCAGAATTGAATACCCGCCTGATTGTTCGATCCTGATAGGAGTTACAGAACTAAAGGGAGATCTCCTGGCCCTGGAGAAAACAAAATCGAATTCGCCCGCAATGCAGCGGTATTGTGCTATATACTTAAACAATCCATTCTTTTCAGATTGCTGCAGAGTAACTTCCTGTATAGTATTGGCGGGCCTTGTGAATTGTTCCCATTGTGCAATAAATCCTTCACTGTCGAGCCCGGTTTCAAAACAAACAAAATGAACTACTTTATCGCCTCTCATCTTTGTAAGGTAGGCTTAATAATTGGTTTATCAGTTTTTAATTAATTCGTAAACCGCTGCAATCACTATAAATGCCGAATTTGCTATCTTGAGATCATACTTGCTGACATTTAATTTTCAATGATAACACAGGGTAAATAATAAAACGTTCAACATGATGCATGAATGGAACGACTTTTATGTAGCCGTAACAGGTGCAGCAGGCGCGTTGACAGGATTGATTTTTGTTGGAGTTTCTATTAATTTGAAAAAAATCTTACCCCTGCCGACCCTTCCAAACAGAGCCTTGATTTCCCTGATTTTATTAATTACCATTTTGACTTTTGCCATATTACAGCTTGTACCAGGTGAAACTTTGAAGTCCCTCGGTTACCAGGTGATCATCATCGGGTTTATTGCATGGGCAATCGTAACAACTCTTGACATAAAAATATTTCGACTGACAAAACAACCGTGGAGGCGGTACTATATTTTAAATATGCGGATCGACCAGATCGCGCTGATACCATACCTTATGGGAGGCATTTGTCTTTTATCAATTGGCGAAACAAGTCTTTATTGGTTTGTGCCTGCTATTATTTTGTCATTTATCAAATCCGTATTAGACGCATGGGTTTTACTGATTGAAATTCACCAGTAATAATAAAACAGGATTATATTTCCGTGATTTTTTTTGGACTGATCATACCCTTCACATCCGAAAATTATCTCAATTTATAATGGTCGAATTCCGGGGCGACTGACCAATATCCACTCAATCTAAAAAATGTGAAAAACTTTTTAAACTTTTTCAAGTCATTAAGATTCTGTAGCATGACAATTGCTTAGACCCGCCTATGAAATTAAAATTTGAAAAGAACATACAATTTACCAGGACGATCAAGGCAGATAACCGTTTACGTGAATTTAATTTTAGAAAATTGGGTGGCTTAGAGGAAGGAGTTTTCACTATCGATGTAGTTGATGACAGGGGCAACCGGGTCATGTTTCGCATGCATAAAGAGGAAAGTGGATGGAAGATAGTGAATCAAACCTTACCTGAATGGATCATAAAAAATGAACGCCTCTTGCATAATGTCATAGAGGAAGAATTGCAGCAGGCCTAAATTCCGCTTCTTTCTTCGTTTATAGAATGATCATACCCACCAGGGGCTGCGAGGATTGTTTTCTTCATCCTCTTCACCGCCGTCGTCGTGCTCATCGATTCCTGATGTGTCCGTGTCGCTGGAGCTATGGCATTGGCTGAGCTACCTTCATTTAAGGTTCATCCTTGTTATCAATACTATCTACCGCCCTTTTTTGGGATCTGAATTCTAATTCTTTTCACAAGGCTTTTCCATTAGCAAGAAAAAAAATCGAATAACCGCTTTCTAAAAGAAAACGAGCCTTCATGGAAGACTCGTTGTTCTGAACAACGTAGAAAATATTCTACTGAAACTAAATCGCCTCTACACAAATCATTATATAATAGTTTACAACGACCATTTATAGGAGGTCATATTTTTTTGATTTATATATTGGTTTATTATAAAACTCCGGCTGAGATTTTTCCAATTTCGCATTTGAAACTTTTCTTTTTTTGTTATTCTCTTTTTTCGCAAGAACTTTTAATGGAATTACCGGGGCCAATGGCCGAACAACAATATCTTTTGCTTGTTTGAGAGATGAGTTATTATTCATTGGGAATTGATTTTTAGAGATGACCGAGAGAGTATTTGCTGAAAATTTTGTGCCAGTCAAAATAAATTCAAAAAGAAAAGGATGAATATTTTGTTATTATCTATTATGCCTGCATGGATTTCTACAGATCGATCCTTTTCCCGGAAGAATGATAATTTATTTTATACCCGGGAAAATTTTGCCTGATAATAAAAGACATCGCCATATTTCAATTTTCAGGGAATATGATCTGGTGAGAAGTGCTAATAAAAAAATCAATCTTCATTTTGACGAAATCTTTTTTGAATGGCAGCTTGCTGCTCTTCTGTAATAGTTGAAGTTTTCTTTAATACCTCTATAAAATAATTTACTTCTTTTTCAACGGCGGGACAACCCACATTCTCACCTTTCGTATCAGGGTTTGCATCTTCAGGCCTTATTTGTGAATCGGCAAGCAGGTTGCCATCTTTATCAAAGATCAGCCAGAATGGAATTCCCTCGTCATTGCCATGATATTTCAATCGAAGTTCATTTGCGCCTGGGTTCTCCAGGTTTTTTTTATCCCTGGTCTCATCAACAACCAAGTGCCTGATCACATAATTGTCATCAAAGAATTTTTTACAACTTTGATCATTGATAGAGCTGTCCATTTTGTGACACCATCCGCACCAGGAAGCGTGAAAAATGATCAGCACGTTTTTCTTTTCCTGTGAAGCTTGCCGGAGAGCGTTTTGTAAAATCTCATTGGCTGAGAGCGGTTTCTGCTGAGCACGAACGTTTCCAAAAATAAAAAAAGATGCAATGATAAAAAGGGGTGAATAAGTTTTCATAAATGCTTCTGTAAAACTATGAAATGAAAGCCTATTTTTTCTTTATAATTTGCTAAACCATAAGAATCATTTCCCGAACTTACCCGTCATAATGGTTTAGATTATAAATTTGTTATTCCCTATACTTTTTGTCACATGACTAAACTATCAGTTAATATCAACAAGTTTGCAACGCTTCGTAATGCCAGGGGTGGGAATAATCCGGATGTTGTAAAAACAGCTATCGATGCTCAGCGCTTTGGTGCCGATGGTGTAACGGTTCATCCAAGACCTGATGAGAGGCATATCCGCTACCATGATGTAAGAGAGATCAAAAAAATCATCACTACAGAATTTAATATTGAAGGAAATTGCACAGAACAAAAATTTGTTGACCTCGTGCTTGAAGTAAGGCCCGATCAGGTAACTCTGGTCCCTGATACCTTGGGCCAGCTTACATCTGATCATGGATGGGATACGATCAAAAACAAAGATTATTTAAAAGATATCATCTCTGTTTTTAAAAAAGCCGGTATCCGGGTTTCTCTTTTTGTTGACCCGGTTACTGAAATGGCAGAAGGTGCGGCACTAACGGGAACTGATCGTATAGAACTTTACACTGAAGGTTATGCAAAACAATATACATTGGGAAAAAGAGACCAGGCCGTTGTTCCCTATGTAGCTGCAGCAAAAAAAGCAAAGGAACTGGGGCTAGGATTGAATGCCGGTCATGACCTGGATCTTCATAATCTAAAATTCCTGAAACAAAATATACCCTGGCTTGATGAAGTGAGCATCGGCCATGCTCTTATCTGCGATGCCATCTATCTGGGATATGAAAATGCAGTGCAGCTTTATAAGAGACAACTCATGTGAATGAATGATGATTAGAAATCTTCAGGATCACTCATTACTGATCAACTTTTATGATCGAGCTGATAATTACGCAATATCCCTTGATAGAAGTCTGTTGTTTGTCCTGTATTTATTTTCGGTTAATTTTGAAAATGCCTTATAAGACTGCTTACTCAATGTTCTATATCAGATGAAAAAATCGTTCCCTATATTTTTGGTGGCCGTAACATTAATTAATGCCTGCCATAATAAGAATTCATATCCTGTTGTAACAACTTTTGCCGGCAGTGGCGCTATGGGTTCCATTGACGGTAAGGGAACGGCAGCGAGTTTTTCGAATCTGATGGGAATAACTACAGATGCACAGGGAAATATTTACGTAGCCGATTCTCATAATAATCTTATTCGTAAGATAAGCCCTGATGGTATCGTCAAAACATTTGCAGGCAGTGGTGCGGTGGGATCAACAGATGGCCCCGGCATTGCAGCTTCGTTCTTTAATCCCGGAGGCGTGGCAGCAGACAAAAATGGTAATGTCTATGTTGCTGATACGCATAACAGCCTTATACGAAAGATAAGTCCCGATGGCATTGTAACAACTATTGCCGGTAAAAGAGAGAATAGTTTTATTCGAGGCGACAGTTCTGCAAGATTTGACAACCCATCCGGAATTGCAGTAGATGTAAACGGCAATGTATACGTAGCCGATTGGGCTAATAACCTCATACGAAAAATAAGTCCGGCCGGTAAGGTAACAAACCTTGCTGGTAGCGGCTTGCCGGGTTCAAAAGATGGCATCGGATCTTCAGCCTCATTTTACCTGCCATGGGGTATTGCTGTTGATACTGCCAATAATGTTTATGTGGCCGATAGTTACAATAATATGATACGCAAAATAAACCCGGCAGGTGTTGTAACAACACTTGCTGGAAAAAAGGCAAAAGGATCGGCAAACGGCATAGGTGCTGAAGCATCTTTTTTTCATCCCGCAGGCATTGCATTGGACAAGCAGGATAATGTATACGTGGCCGATATGGGCAATAATAAAATACGCAGGATAAGTCCGGATGGTATTGTGACTACTTTAGCAGGAAGTGGTGAGCGTGGCGCCTCAAATGGCCGTGATACAAACGCCAGTTTTTATAAGCCCTATGGTGTAGCTGTAGATAGAGATGGCAATGTATATGTAGCCGATTACCAGAATAACCTGGTACGTAAAATAAGTTTTTGAATTTTTATATCGAAGACCGTTCTAAATAGTTCATTGATTAACTTACAGAATATATTATGAAGAGAATTTTTGTATTTGCCGCCTTATTGATAACAATTTTTTCTGCTTGCAAAAAAAATAAATCTACCGGTACGGTCATACCCCCGCCAAATACCCAGCATATCTCTGTGCTTACACAACATAATGATAATACAAGAGCGGGCCTCAACGACCAGGAAACAAGCCTTACAACAACTAATGTAAACTCTACGCATTTTGGCAAACTGCTTACGTTGAATGTTGATGACGAAGTTTATGCCCAACCACTCGTTGTGGGAAATTTGGCTATTCTCAGCGGCACCCATAATGTGGCATTTATTGCAACCGTAAGTAACACAGTTTATGCTTTTGACGGAGATAACGGAATCTTATACTGGAAAAAAAACTATACTGTCCCGGGCATGCGCCCGCCGAGTTATACTGATATGTCCTCAGGCTGGTGTAACCCGTATACAAATTTCACAAGCAATATCGGCATTGTTGGCACGCCTGTAATTGATTCATCTTCCCACACCATTTACTTTGTGGCACGCAGCACAAATGGTACAACTTTCGTTCAACACCTGCATGCTGTGAATATTCTTACCGGCGGCGAGCAAACTGGCAGTCCTGTAGAAATAAGCGCCAGCGTACAGGGTACCGGTGATGGCAGTGTAAGTAATATGGTAAGCTTTGACCCCATGCGCAATAACCAGCGGCAGGGTTTAGTTATTGTAAATGGTACAGTATATATTTCCTATTCGTCCCACTGCGACTGGAATCCCTATCATGGCTGGATATTAGGTTATGATGCGAAGACATTGAACCAGGTAACTGTTTACAATGATACTCCGGATGGAGAAAATGGTGGCATATGGGAAAGTGGAATGGGGCTCGCAGCCGATGCACAGGGCAATCTTTATCTCACTACCGGTAACGGAACAGCTGGGCAAGGCAATCTGTTTTCATCTACCGGAAATGGAACCGATGATAATGGTCCTAACCCCAATCCCGCTGATCTGAGAAACCGATCGGAAAGCGCTTTAAAACTAACTCCATCCGGTTCAACCTTGCAGGTTAGCAGTTACTTTACACCAACAAATTATTATAACCTCAACGTGAATGATCTTGATTACGGCGTGATGGGAACTTTCTTAATACCGAACTCGAACTATTATTTTACAGGTTGCAAAGACGGTAATTTGTATTTGTTGAATAAAGATAATATGGGTGGCTATTCTTCAGTCGCAAACCAGGTACAGCAAACCATCCCAATAAACGTAAACCTGCATTGTCAACCTTCCTATTATAAAGGCAGCAGTAAAGAATTTGTGTATGTATGGAGTGAAAACGATCAACTGCGTGGGCTTTCATTCAATCGTGGCAGCAATAGTTTTGACAATAACCAGGTTGTTTCACCGCAAAATGGCCCCACGGGGCAGTCAGGAGCTGTACTATCCGTTTCATCAAACGGCATCCTTGACGGAACCGGAATTCTTTGGGCGGCGTATGCCACAAATATTGATGCAGAAAGTTTCAAGGGTCCCGGCATATTAAGGGCCTTTGACGCGAATGATATTACGAAGGAGCTTTGGAATAGTGGGCAAAATCCAAATGATTTTGTCGGCAACTATGCCAAGTTTTCACCGCCAACTATTGCCAACGGGCATGTTTACTTAGCAACATTTTCAAACCAGGTGGTTGTATATGGACTGAAGCAGTAAAATTTTCTCTTTCCCACATTGTTTCCCAAAGGCAGTGAATGCAGATGAATGATGAGTAGCTAAAAATTATTCATTATTCATTTATGATTTTTCATTTGAAATTCGTGAATGTTATAACGAATCGGTGTTCCAGCGGAACACCTTAGAGTTAGAACATGATCAGATGCAAAGCAGCGTTCCGGAGGAACGCATTGTGTTTATTTTCAAATTTGATGATTTCACAAAACGTTCCAATGGAATGTTGAACCTCATTTATTTTAGTGCTACCCATAAAATGTTTCTACGGAACAATAAAGTCTATGTCAATTCACATTTTCCGTGTTCCAGCGGAACACTTTTTGGGTAGACTATGATTAGACGGAAAGCAGCGTTTCGCAGGAACGCGTTGTGCTTGTTTTCAAATTTGATGATTTCACAAAACGTTCGAATTGAACTTTGAACCTTTTTTATTTGAAATGCATGCATTCGTACACATTATCATTATCGTTTCCCGGACATTCTATTCCGGTTTTTTAAAGATATATTGCTCATCATATTCTATTCCAAAGGATTTTAGAAAATGTTTGTATTCATCTAAAAATGTTTCTTTCTTATGATGGGCTTCCTGGTTTTGTATGTAACGAATTACATCCGGCACATGGCTTTTTGAATAAGAGAATGCGCCATATCCTTCCTGCCAGGCAAATGGTGCGGCACAGAATTTTTTGTTTTTGATCCATTTATTACTTTCTGTTTTCACATTTTGCGCCAAGGATGATATCGATTGTGAAGGTCGCATGCCAATAAGAATATGAATATGATCGGGCATGCTGTTTACCTGTAGTACTTTGTGCTCATTTTCGCGCAGGATACCAGTGATATACTTATGCAATTCGTCCTTCCATTCTTTTGCGATAAGGGCAGCCCCGTATTTAACAGCAAATACAAATTGAATGTGGAGTTGAGTGTATGTGTTGGCCATGCTGTTAGGATAAGGTAAATAAATTTACGAAATGTGGCTGTATTTTGGCGGAACACCTTATGGAGAGAAAATGACCAGATGCAAAGCAGCCTTCTGTGCGCCAACGCTGAAGCTAAAGCGCAAGCGTTATGAACGCATTGTGACCGCATTCAAATTTGATGTTTACACAAAACGTTCCAATGGAATGTTGAACCTCATTTATTTTTAGTGCTACCCATAAAATCTTCCTACGGAACAATAAAGTCTATGTCAATTCACATTATCCGTGTTCCTGCGGAACACCTTTTGGGTAGACTATGATTAGACGGAACACAGCGTTCCGCAGGAACGCATTGTGTTTGTTTTCAAATTTGATGATTTCACAAAACGTTCCAATGGAACGTTGAACCGTTCTTATTTTTAGTGCTACCCATAAAATGTTCCTACGGAACAATAAAGAGTTCAAGTTGGGTGTATGTGCCTGGTATTTTATCAAATTAAGTAAAAATTATACAATATGTTGCTGTGTTCCAGCGGAACACCTTATAGGTAGTAGAACATAACATATGGAAAATAGCGTTCCTGCGGAACGCATTGTGCTTGTTTTCGACCATAGCTACTACCCATAAAATGTTCCTACGGAACAATAAAGAGTTCAAGTTGGGTGTATGTGCCTGGTATTTTATCAAATTAAGTAAAAATTATACAATATGTTGCTGTCTTCCAGCGGAACACCTTATAGGTAGTAGAACATAACATATGGAAAATACCGTTCCTGCGGAACGCATTGTGCTTGTTTTCAAATTTGATGATTTCACAAAACGTTCCAATGGAACGTTGAACCGTTCTTATTTTTAGCGCTACCCATAAAATGTTCCTACGGAACAATAAAGAGTTACAATATTTTCTATAAAAGGCATAAATAAAAACTTATTTACTCACTAATAATTCCGCCACATTCTTTGCACTCACCAAAGCCGCTTCAACAGTTCCCGGTGAAGGACCATCATAAAATGCTTCGCCTGCAAAAAAAATTGTATCCTCAATGGGAGTATTAAAAAGTTTTCGTGCCGCTTTTGAATCAACAAAAGCATAACTATATGCACCTTTTGCAAAAGGTTCATTACGCCAGTTGGCAACAATGTGAGCAATTAGTAATTGTTTCAGTTCATCAATTGGTTTTTTAAAAATATTCGATAAAGATTGAAAGGCCAATTCAAGAATTGTTTCATCATCTTTCTCCATCAGCGGCCATGCCTGCGGACCACCTGCCCAGCCGGTAAGCAATGGATAAGAAGAAGGTGATTGCGTCCACCAGGTTGGAATAACTTCATTGGTGAAAAGAAACCCAATATTTTTTCTCTTTTCCTTCCAAAAAGCTTCTTTGAATTCCATCAAAACTTTTACTACAGAACCAAAACCAATTTTCTTTGCCGCATTCAAATGATCCAAAATGGCAGGTTGAAAAATGACCGGGTTGTTTTGAAGCTGACCCAATGAAACAGTAATGATCACTTTGTTTGCATAGTAAGTTTGCCTGCGCGTACTAACAGCTACATTATTTTTTTCCCATTTAATTTCAGTGACCGCTGATGAAGTATGGATCAAACAACCTGATGCAAGGCATAGCTTTTCTAAATAATCAATGATTTGATCAAACCCATCCCGAATACGATATTGCTCATCTTCCCCTCTCATCCATTCTTCACGCAAGGCCAGCACACTTGCTTTAGACGTATCCGCAAGATCAAAGCCATTGGCAAACCGGAGAACAGATGTTTTTACATCATCATATTTTTTATCACTGAAATTCTTTTCAAGAAACTCATCCATCGTGATGTCATCTCTTACATCATTCATTTTTTTTATGATCTCTTCCCAGCCGATGTCAAAATCATTCTGCGTTTTCCACTCACTATTTACAATGCGATTCATATCGCCTCTTACAGGGTCATATTCTATCCCTGCTTCTTTTAATAATTGAATGGTCAATGGAAGATCGCCATGAA
Organism: Chitinophagales bacterium; assembly: GCA_044448365.1. Classification (GTDB taxonomy): domain Bacteria; phylum Bacteroidota; class Bacteroidia; order Chitinophagales; family Chitinophagaceae; genus VBAU01. The sequence goes on along the minus strand of JBIOGV010000003.1, from coordinate 13,220 downwards.
TGAATTCAACACCTTTTTCAACAGGCTGACTAAATGAAGAATTACGTATTGTATAAACTCTGCCACCTAAACGATCACTGGCTTCAACAATAGTAACTACATGTCCCTGGCTCAGCAATTCTTTTGCAGCCATGAGCCCGGCCATTCCGCCACCGACAATAATTATCCCTCCAGGTCGTTTGAAAACATCTTTCATAATTTCAATTAAGCAGAAAATAAAAGATGGCAGCGGCTCTCCAATTAATATTGAAGACTGCTCCGATATATGAACCTAAGCCTTCTGGATCAGCGTTTGTGTATTCTTTGTGATTCGTTGTGTAATTCTAGGGAAACGGATTAATTAATATCTAAAGGCACTTTGTGTCCTATATTGTTCGGGTCAAAAAGTGCACAAAGTACTACACAAAGTTCACCAAGAATCTAAAGGTTTTATATGCGGATAGTCAATCAATATTCTATACGATACTCAAATTTCGAAGGATCATTAAAGAAATCATCACTCGTTACATTAATGAATACCTTCTTTTTATCCTCAGATAATTTTATGGATTTGCCTTCCACTTTTTTAGCAGGACGCGGAAGATTAATTATATAATTTGCTGTGATAGGCGAACCCATATCAGACATTTGCTGCAGTGATTTCATATAGTCTCCGTCCTTTTCTGCCGCATATTTTTCCTTATTCAAAGTTTTTGAGATAAGCTTATTGGTATAGCTTACATCAAAAAAATCATCGAAGCTCTTTACCTTAGAACTATCACTATTACCCAAACCTGCGGGCATTTGATCAGTTCCCGGTAATTTCTTCATAGCTGCTTCAGATATTTTTGGCAGAACTTCCTTCAACATGGCTATATCGCTTGTTTTCTGAAACGGTACATTGAGTTTTATCAGCAATTTTTCATCCTGCATATTCAGGGTCAGTTTCATAGTTCCCTTGCTAATGATTTTCTTTTGCTCCGGAGTAAACTCTCCTATGCTGTCTGTAATACCAGCTAAGGATATAGTGGTATCGGCATTTTGCATTTTTTGAGCATCGTCACCACCCATCTGTTTTAAAAGACCTATCATATTGCTCAAATCGAGGGTATTGCTGAACAAACCGCTTCCATCTTTATTGATAGTGGTCTCCTGTGTGGTTTCAAAACATCCAGTCAGTAAAATAGCGCAAGCTGAGAACAGGGAATAAAGAATTTTTTTCATTGCAGTAATTGTATATAGTCAAAATAATTTTCAAAATTAATTCAGGCGATCAACTTAACCACCATTTCTTTGAGTAAAGATGGATCGGGCGTACCGGGATCATTAATGCCGATGCTTTTAAGATTATAATCGCAGAGGAGCAGCAGCAATTTTTCAATTTCAGGATAAGTATAAATATTGGCAGCCTTCAGATAGTCTTTAATAAAAAACGGGGCAATGCCTAACGAGGCAGCCACTGTTTTCTCATCTCTTGTATTCAGCCCGAAGATCATAAATACTTTACTGAAAAAACTATAAAGTGAAGGCAATATCAGTTGTATAGGAGCTGCTTTCGGATTCGACTCAAAATATTGAACGATCTGAATCGCCTTGGAAAGATTTTTTGTTGCCAGTGCCGCCTGGAATTCAAATACATTGAAGTCCTTGCTGACCCCGACATATTTTTCTATATCCTCCTCGGTAATTGTTTTCCGCCCACTGAGGTTAATTAATATTTTTTCAATTTCATTTTCTATTCGCGACAGGTCATTGCCGATATGATCTACCAGGAGCATTAAAGCTTTTTGAGAAATAGAATGACCTTTGGATTGAACCAATTCTTCTGTCCACTCGGGCAGCTGGTTGTCATATAATTTTTTAGTTGTGAGTACTACACCTTTTTCCTTGAGTAATTTCGACAGCCGGGTACGGCCATCTACTTTTTTTTCTTTATAGGAAACAACAAAAATCGTGGAGTTAAGAGGGTTCTCAATATAGACTTCGAGCTTTTCAATATCACGCATCTGCTGGGCTTCTTTTAATAAAACAACCTGTTTCTCTGCAAACATTGGATAACGCCGGCAAGCGTTTATAACAGAAGCCCAATCCGCATCTTTCCCATAGAATACGGTTAAATTAAACGCTGTTTCAGATTCATTCAGAATATGGTTTTCTGCATAATCGACCACCCTGTCAATAAAATATTCCTCCTCTCCTTCCAGCCAATAAACAGGTTTAAAAATCTGTTTTTTCCAATCGGAAATGATAGAATTTGCGAGCATAATGCGCTAAGATACATGGTTTATTCACTGAAACTTTTCCTCATGGTCTTAAAATAGCGTTTCTGGCACGGTTTTTCGAAAAAGAGGGCAGGCTGAAACTTCGGAATGAATAAACCCACCCGCTTCCCAGCGGGATCATTTATAGAAATCAGCTCAGAATAAAATTTTATACTATAAAAACCTTCGACAATGACAAACACAAATTATCCTTCCGCTACCCCCGAGCCTCAGCCAAGAGGTGGCAATAACAAAAGCATTGTTATTGGAGTTCTGGCTGCTGCATTATTAGGTACCTGGGGTTACTGGCTGTATAAAAATAATCAGTCAGCACAGGAAATCACCAGTCACCAGACAAAAGAAACAGCTTATATGTCTGCAAGAGATTCTGTGCAGATGTTGTACAATGATGCATTATCCCGTCTTGATTCCATTACCGGTACTAACAACAATCTCCAGGGTCAATTAAGCGACCGCAACAGCGAGATTGGAAAATTGAAATCCCAGATTAACGGCATTTTGAAAAAAAGAAATGCTACTGAAGCTGAGCTTGTAAAAGCAAAAGATCTGATCACTGAGCTTAATTCAAAGATCGAAAATCTTGAAGCAGATAACGCAAGACTTACAGGCGAAAACCAGCAGTTGACTTCAGCAAACACACAATTGACCACTGAAAAGACAACATTGGAGCAAAATCTCCAGACAACTACAGCCGAAAAAGATGAATTAGCTACAACAGTTGATGTAGCTTCAACCTTCACCGCTTCTGATTTTAAGATCACACCGATCAAAGAAAGAAAAAATGGAAAGGAAAAAACTACAACTACAGCAAAACACGTAGACAAACTGGTGTTGGATTTTAATGTCGAAAACCGTATTGCTAAAACGGGTCCTGCTGATCTGTATATAATCGTAACAGCTCCTGATGGAAAAGTGATTTCAGATCCGGCAATGAATTCGGGCACATTTACTACCCGCACGGACGGCGACAAAACATTTACCAATAAGTTGAGTATAGACTACGAACAGGGTACACGCAAAGCCGTTAGTATTCCTATTCGTCAGAACGATTTTCAAACCGGTGATTACAAAATTGAAGTGTATAACAACGGTTTCAAAATTGGTGAAGGCGTAAGAACCCTTAAAAAAGGTGGTTTATTCGGTTAATTGAAGTTTCCAACTCTTACAACCACGACCGTCCCGATTAATCGGGACGGTTTTTTATTTCTATTTAAAATAAAAATATCATTGTTCTTATCTTTGCACTGGCAGGTCTTACACGACCAGCTCCTGCTCAACCTCCCCAGGGCCGGAAGGCAGCAAGGACAGGCGGTTGTAGCGGTGCGATGTAATAAGCCTGCCTTTTTTTTGCCCCTATCCCCTAAAGGGGAATTTTGAATCACTCTCTTTTAATTAACTTGCAGACCTTAATTTGAATTTTGATTTTTGTGTTTCAGGCAAAAGAATTTTTATTAGACTTTTGTTGCGTCGCACACTTCAGGATTCTGTTCTTTACTCATCAATTTTCTTAATAATGCCTCTTCAAATTTTGGAGAGCTTAAAATTCACCGCCTTAGGCGGAGATGGGGGTATCATGAAATTCTTTATCGATACGGCGAATCTTGCTCAAATAAAAGAAGCAAATGCATTGGGAATTCTTGACGGAGTTACGACCAATCCAAGTTTAATGGCGAAGGAAGGCATTAAAGGACATGATGCAATTTTCAGCCATTATAAAACCATTTGCGAAATGGTAAATGGGGATATAAGCGCCGAGGTAATTTCCACCGAATTCAAAGATATTGTTGAAGAAGGGGAAAAACTGGCCGCCATTCATCCAAATATTGTTGTAAAAGTCCCGATGATAAAAGATGGAGTTAAGGCCATCAAATGGTTTACAGATAACGGCATTCGCACCAACTGCACACTTTGTTTTTCTGCAGGCCAGGCGATCTTGGCTGCAAAAGCAGGGGCAGCCTATATCTCACCATTTATTGGCCGTATTGATGATACCGGTTGGAACGGTGTTCAATTAATCGAGCAGATCGTTAAGATATACAGGATACAAGGATTTAAAACGCAGGTGTTGGCTGCTTCTATCAGGAATCCAAATCATATTGTACAATGTGCCGAGGCCGGCGCTGATGTTTGCACTTGCCCGCTCGATTCTATCCTGGGTTTATTGAAACATCCGCTCACTGATATCGGTCTTGCTAAGTTTTTGGAAGATGCAAAGAAATCGATGTAAAGCCTAACCCTGATCTCCCTTCCCAAAGGGAAGGGAGATCAGGGTTATAAAATATTCATTCAAAAATTAACTTAACAAATCAGCAGTACACCCATGTTCATCATTGTAATATCGCTGATATGGTAGTACAAAAGTTTGGATTACTGCTGAAGTACCGCCCCTTCTCCTAAGGGGAAGGGGGATGAAGCCTAATATCCCGTATGCTGAAAAATAGAACTCAGGGTTGTGTAGCCAATTAATTCATCAGCTCGGTCACCGAAAGCCCGGTAGTACACAAGCACCATATACGAATTTTCAGTGCCCCAATAATTTCCCTCGGTGTTCTCAAAAGAAATATTTTCGGGACCGGGCCGGGTTCTGTCGGGAAGCGTAACGTATGAATAATTGTAATAACCCTGCTTAAGGAAAAGAGTTCTTTCATAGGCCCCGCGATCAGGATTAAAGATCATTTTTGAAGAATCATCCGGAGTATAATTGGTAAGCTCACCATAGAGATAAACATTTTTACCGTCATACGGTTTATTGCCCGGTGGAAAATAACTGAAATGCACGAGAGCATAATCACTTTGCCAGTAAGGATTAAAATTGTCGGCATTTTCAATGGTAAATATTCCATCTATATCACGATAATAAATATAAGGCTGCTTCTCCCGCTCCCCGTCCGGTTTTACAAACGCTTCAATGATATTTCCATTTTTCTCGAGACGCTGCATGCGGTCACTCATCAATCGCAAACTTCTGAGATCGATCCATCGCCATTCTTTGCCTGCAGGAAATGATGTGGTAGCTTCATCATTAAATTCAAAATAATTTCCGCGAAAAATATTGGGACGATTCAGATATAAAGCCGTGGGCCAGGCATAATTCTGTATGATCACCACTTTGGCATCCTGCTGATTGAATACGCTTATATTGCTGCTAAAAGTAACCGCAACATTTACTTTTTGATAGGTCTGAAACCACCTTGCATTGAACGGCTGCTGAATTTGCGCAGCAATAGCCGCCTTGTTATCAATTACAAGGAATCGTTTTGTAAAAACAAGTTTCGACGTGTCTCCATCCAAAAAAACTTTAAGCATATAATTTCCCGAACGTGATGGAATACAATTACGATCAGGCAGTATCGCCTGGTAATGTGTATAGCGTGTGAAAGCGATGGAGGAATTCCTGTAATTACTGATCCTTACATTTTGAAAACCCCGTATGTAATCAAATGAAGTCAAAGAAGATTGGGTCCAGTCTGCATTACACAAAAGGTAACTGTAGTAATAATTTTTTACGTCAGCATCAAGGTCATCAAAATCAAGTTCGAATTGTTCGCCGCTGTTTAATGTCATTACAGGATAACTATAGATATCCCCATTTTTTGTAAGAGTAACAGACCGGATACCTGGCTGATAAGTATGATCAGGGATCTGTGCATGTATCGTAACTATTGACAACAACGAGAAAAACGTAAGGGAAAACTTCATAAAGCGGATTTTATTTTCGAATCGTTCCTTATTTGCAATATTGTGAAATTCCGAAAAAAAAGGGACAAATCTTTTTTACCAACTTATTTTTGTCAAAAGGGTTTCTTATAAGAATGACTAAATTCAACAAGTGAAGGTTGCAAGTTTTATAGCCAATCGTGTTGCATTTAACCGGCAAAAATCGTTTTCCCGGTTTATTATCCGTCTTTCTATCGTTGCAACGGTTATCAGTGTGGCTGTCATGATCATTACTCTTGCTTTTACAAATGGCTTCCAGGAAACGGTGAGTCAAAAAGTTTTCAGTTTCTGGGGGCATATTCGTGTACAATACAAACAACCACTTAAAGCCAGCATTGCAGAAGAAGAACAGATCGAAAAAAATGATACGATCGCCAAAGCGATCAGGCAAAATCCAAACGTTGTCAGCATCCATCCTTTCGCTACCAAGTATGCCATTTTAAAAACAAAGGAAGATATGGAAGGCGTATTGATGAAGGGTCTTGACAGCAGTTATGACTTTGATCATCTTAAACATTTTATTAAGCAGGGACGCTGGATGCAGTTCAATGATACCACCTATAGCCGTGAAATTATTATTTCAAGTTACACAGCCAATGAATTGAAGCTAAAATTGAATGATAAAGTAGTACTCTATTTTATAAGACCCGACGGATCCCTGAGACCAGACAAGTTATCCATAGTGGGCATTTACAAAACTGGTATCGAGGATTATGATAAGACCTTCGCCATTGGAGACCTGAAACTGATACAACGATTGAATGGATGGAAGCCAAATGAAATCGGCGGCTACGAGATCTTTTTGAAAGATTATCACCCCATGCAAAAAGTAGCTGACGAGCTTTATTATAATATTGATAAATTTCCTTCCAGCTGGGATACGCAAACTATTAAAGACCTCTATCCAAACATATTTGACTGGCTCAGCATGCAGGATATCACTAGAAATGTACTCATGGGTTTTATGATCATTGTGGCAGTCATTAATTTGATCACTTGTCTCATCATCCTGGTACTGGAGCGCATTCGCATGGTTGGAATTTTAAAAGCGCTCGGCGCCAGGAATTGGACCGTACAGAAAATATTTTTGCAGCATTCAACTCTTATCACGATCGTTGGTATTGTTCTCGGAACCGCTTTTGGCGTCGGTGTTTGCGGGTTGCAGCAATCAACGGGCTTTATCAAACTGGATGAAGAGGCTTATTACATGAGTGAGGCAGCAGTAAAAATTGTATGGTGGCAGGTTGGATTGATCGGTGTCGCTACTTTACTTGTTTGTTTTCTTGTTTTAATGATACCTTCTTTCATCGTTCGGAGAGTGAGACCTGTAAAGGCAATACAATTCAGATAACGGTTTGCAGTAAAAAACTATCATTTGCCAACTATCATCTATCATCTAAATATTATCTTCGTCGAAAATTTTCAAGATGAACTTACATGAATACCAGGCAAAGGAGTTATTAAAAAAATACAATGTGCCGGTACAGGAAGGCTTTGCCAGCAGCACTGTTCATGATGCGGAAGAAGCATACAGGCAGATCAAAACGCAGTTCGGAAGCAGCTTTGCGGTTGTAAAAGCACAGATACATGCCGGCGGCCGTGGTAAAGGAAAAATTAAAGAAACAGGAATGAACGGTGTAAAGGTGGGGAAGAGTCTTGAAGAGATCAGTGATTTTGCAAGACGAATTTTAGGAGGCACATTAGTGACCTTGCAAACGGGCGCTTCAGGAAAAGTGGTACATAAAGTTTTTGTAGCACAGGATATGTATTATGAAGGTCCGAGCGAACGAAAGGAATTCTATCTATCCGTTTTGCTCGACAGAACAAAAGGGCAAAATGTAGTAATGTACAGCACCGAGGGTGGAGTAAATATTGAAGATGTAGCACACAATACTCCTGAGAAAATTTTTAAAGAATGGGTGCATCCTTCGGGTGGTTTACAAGCTTTCCAGGCCAGGAAGATCGCTTTTAATTTGGGATTAAGTGGCAATGCTTTTAAGAACTGTGTGAAGTTTGTTACCAATTTATATAATGCTTATGTGGGCCTGGACTGCTCGATGCTCGAGATCAATCCGCTTTTTAAGGCGGCAGATGATAAAATTGTAGCGGTAGATTGTAAAATGAACCTTGATGAGAATGCATTGATGCGTCATCCGGATCTTTCTGCCATGCGTGATGTAACAGAAGAAGATCCAACAGAGGTGGAAGCAGGTCAATACAATCTGAATTTTGTAAAGCTTGACGGAAATGTTGGCTGCATGGTAAATGGCGCAGGCCTTGCCATGGCAACGATGGATATGATCAAACTAAGCGGTGGCGAGCCGGCCAATTTTCTGGATGTGGGTGGTACCGCCAATGCTCAAACTGTTGAAGCAGGATTCAAGATCATCTTAAAAGATAAAAACGTCAAAGCCATCCTCATCAATATTTTTGGTGGTATTGTTCGTTGCGATCGTGTAGCGCAGGGAGTGATTGATGCTTATAAAAACCTGGGTAATATTAAAATTCCGATCATCGTTCGCCTGCAGGGTACGAATGCTGAAGAAGCAAAGAAACTGATCGATGAAAGCGGGTTGAAAGTTCAGTCGGCTATTTTGCTGAGTGAGGCTGCGGACCTGGTGAAGAAAGCAGTAGCATAGATGATAACTGATAATGGATAGATGATAATAAAGAATCCTGTATGTAGCAGGATTTTTTATTTTGAATTGTATGTAACATTCCCGCCAGAGGCTTCAACCTAAAAAACCGGGCCTATAAAAATATTAAGCAATGATCCGGGAGTAAATCAAACCTTAGATAATTTCAACTTCATACACCGGACTGAATAAATAAACTTTCCCCGTTCGCACTTCGGTACATTTATATCGTTTTCTCATCTTCGCACCTTTTTTAAAAACTCTTCCATCATTACAACGAAATATTCCATTCTCGGCGATCTCCTCTACTAAACGGACATGAGTTTTTGCATCATCATATTTTCGCAGAACCCGTATTAATCCGTCTTCAGCGCAACTGGTAGCAGCAGGATTCTTTAATGAGTTCAATAATTCTTTCTCAATATCAGCGGGAAAAATTTTATTCTGTACAAACTGGTGCAGCAGTTTTCCATAGATCGCCTTCCACTCTCTGCCGTGCGATAACACTTTATTTGCGTATTGTTCAAAAGTCAGCAAATGTGCCAGTTCATGCAGCAAAGTAATTAAGAACGAAAAATGATTCAGGTTGCCATTTACACTGATCCTGTGATTGGAAAAATGGGTCCGGTGACGATAATCACCGAGAATGCTCTTCCGTTCCCGGGCTACGGTAAGGTGTACTTTATAAAATTGCAGGTATTGAACTACCGCATCGTAGGTACCGGTTGGAAGAAATTTCTGCAAATGATCAAGTGGTGCTTCTTTCTTAGGCATTTTTCTTTTTCTTCAACAACTTTGTAAGAACAGATACTTCAATAAATGTATAAACGAGATATAAGCCCATGCATACAAATAATGCGGGTTTATTCAAATTTTTCCTGAATAAAAAAATATAGATCACCGCGGCGATAAGACAAATGAAAAGTTTTATCATGATGCTCAAGTACACACTGCGCACAAACGCCTGCGGGTTTGCAGCAATCAATCCCCTCTTTGCAAAAAAGAAGGAAAGAAGAGTCGCGGCGAATACAACCAGGTTTCCTGAAATTAATACTGACTGATCAAAACCGTGTTGTTCTGAAAAACTTTTGCCGGCAAGAAATAAACCATTCGATAAAATAAAAAAAATATTAAGCGGGAATAAAGGGCTTTTGCTATTTCTTCGCATCTCCATTCTTTTGTTTCGATGTTTCTTTTACAATTTTGTAAATAAAACCGGCCAGCACCATTACCGGTAATATCACTACCAGCAAAGGTGCGGAAATTTTTAACCATTTATCTGCTTTCAATCCAATGAAAACTGCCAGCCCCAGGGCTACAAATATTTGAGTGCCCATGCTGGCATAGCGAAGAAGATCACTGTAATTTTTGTTATTGGGCTGTTGCTTTGACTCCATTCGTGTTATTCGCCATTTCAACTATATTCAAACTGGTCTTTTCGTTGTTTCCCATGTGACATTGACCGTTGAACGTAGCCGTAGGCTCCACCTGCAATTTACCTGCATAAACATTCCCATTCACAACACAATCGCCACGTAATTGCAAAAGGTCTTTTGTTTTAATATTTCCTGAAACTTTCCCAACAATATCGGCCTGGTTTCCGGAAAGATCTCCTTCTACATTCCCGCTGGCGCCAATTACAATTTTTGCAGAGCTGCTAACATTGCCGATAATGTTTCCGTCAATTCGCAGATCGCTGTTACTGCTGATGTCGCCCTTTAGCGTGGTGCCCGCACTAATCAGGGTAGTGCCATTTCCACCATTGGTTTTTTCATTGATCATAGTCGTAGTAGATTTGTTATTAAACATAGGTATTTATGGATTTTCATTTTGAGATCGCCGGCTAAAGAACATTAAAGCATCTAGTCATTTGATTCATCCTTAGGCAAACTGATCTTCGTTGTATCCAGGCTAATTGTCATATCTCCCTTTAAAACTTTCTTCAACCCATCTATATAACGTGCCTGGTAGCCGATCTGTTGTTCAAGTGAGTCAGTTCTGTATTTTAATTGCCGGTATTCCCTTCCGATCTTGAGATCATCATAACCCGGTATATAGTATTTTAAGGGGGTAAAAACGATCAGGGCGACAGTAAATCCCACAAGCACTACAAAAATGGTGCTGAGCATTACGTACACACTCAACCTCGACAATTTAAATGTTACTACCTCTTCATAAGTATCATCATTCATTACAACCAGCCTGTACCGGTTGCGCAGGCGCTTAAACGTGCTGCTCGTATCAAATTTTACCATAAACTAAGTATATGTGCTAAAGATAATAAAAGGGATAGAGAAATGGTAGCAGGCAAGAGATAGTAATTCCATTCAATCCTTATCTTTAATTTTTCCTGGACAACATTCGGGCCTGGGTTTCATAATCCGTATTTATACTGGCTACAGATGGCAAAATTGCTTCGAAAGACAAAGCGGGCATGACCGGGGCCACGTGTATAAGAATAATTCAGGTCCTGGTGGCCAGGCAATTTATATAAATGACCATTCAAGGTATTATTGGATCGGCAAAAAGAAGCGCAGGAACTGTGTAACAGGAGCTAAATTGAAAGATAAAGCTTAGTTATAGAGAAATTAAGACAGGATCACAGGACCGGGATTTTCATAGAAGATAAAAACTCAATTTTGTTTCCGAATATGGTTATATGAGAGCAATCATGGTTCTCAATAATTTTTTTTCTTCATCTTTGCCTAATCCATGATATTTACAATTTTGAAAAATTTATTTAAATGATAGACCTCTCTAACGAGCTTGCGGTAGGAATTGATATTGGGGGAACCAATACAAAATATGGCATTGTTAACCACCGTGGGGAAATTTTGGAAAAAGGAGAACTGAGAACAGATGCTTATCCTCAGGTAAAAGACTTTGTAGACGCTTTGTACGAGGCTTTACAACCCATCATTGAAAAAAATGGCAATGAAACCGCCATCAAGGGAATAGGCATAGGCGCGCCCAATGGAAATCCCTTTACCGGAACGATCGAATATGCACCCAATTTAAAATGGAGAGGAGTTATTCCCCTTTGCGAATTAGTGACAGCAAAGTTTAAAATGCCCTCTGTTATTAATAATGATGCAAAATCGGCGGCCATTGGAGAAATGACCTACGGAGCAGCAAGAGGAATGAAAGATTTTATCATGATCACATTGGGCACAGGTGTAGGCAGTGGGATCGTTGTAAACGGACAGGTAGTTTATGGGCATGATGGGTTTGCCGGTGAATTAGGGCATACAACGATTCGACCCGGCGGGCGCAAACATTCGGGCACAGGAATGCATGGAACACTTGAAACTTATGCTTCTGCAACCGGCATTGCCATTACAGCCAATGAAATGCTGGATGAGGATCCAAAGGCGGAAAGCATCATGCGTAAGTACAGCCGTGAAGAAATGAGTGCAAAAATAGTAGCCGAAGCTGCAGAGAAAGGCGATAAAATTGCACAGGAGGTTTATCGTTTTACTGGACAAATATTGGGTGAGGCTCTTGCAAACTTCATCATGTTTTCCTCACCAGAAGCGATCATACTCTTTGGCGGCGTAATAAAAGCAGGTGACCTGATCCTAAAACCAACGAGGGAACATATGGAAAAAAACCTGCTTCCCATTTTTCAAAACAAGGTCAAACTTGTTTTTAGTGAATTAAAAGAAGCGGATGCCGCCATATTAGGAGCCAGTGCACTTGTTTGGGAAATGAAAGAGGATGCTTCCGGCTAAGAGCTATAGTTATTACGAAGATTAATTCTTTAATTATTCATTATTAATTGTACACTGCTGCCCCGGTAATTTTTAAATTACTTTTTTTCTGCGTGTAAATTATGAGTTGCCAGTTGTCAGCGGTAACATTATCGGGAACAGAAATTTCAAAATTCACTTTTTCTTTTGCCGACAGACTGATGAATGTTCTAACAACATTTGTATGTGATAATTTTGCGCCATGATTTTCCCCGGCCTTTACATTCATTTCAGCATGTTTTTGGACGACTGCGGCCAATAAATCAGAATTTTGCCAATTGCCTTCGAGATGACAACTGACTGATAGTTTATTATTTTCTTTTTTTACTTCATCAATGGTCAATTGCACAGGAGCATTCTCTTTCAAAAATCTTTTAATGTCTGTTTCGGCCGCCAATTTATTACTTCCTACCAATTCATATACTCCGTTGATTACTAATTGCGGCGTATAGATGCTTTCCAGTTTAAAATGTTGTCCATATTCTTTTTGACGATCTGAAAATTCTGAATTGCTGAACGAATCCTTCCAACCGAGATGGTTCCAGTAATCAACATGAAATGATAAGGGAATAATACCAGGATCTTCAGCCGCTAATTGCGGAAGCAAACGATCCGCGGGAGGACAACTGGAACAGCCTTCCGAAGTAAATAGTTCAAGAACCGCAAAAGAGCTGTATGATTTTATCGTTTGAGTTGTCCCCTGTTTGTTTTGATTATTCTTTCTGACAATTCCAAAAACTGCCAGACCAGAGAAAATAATGACCAGTATTATCCATTTCATAAATGCAAGCTACAAAATAGAATTATCACAGTATTTCAAGAAAATGACAAAAGCCTTCTTAGAAAAGAAGGCCGGT
>JBIOGV010000002.1:0-45340 GCA_044448365.1 Chitinophagales bacterium | reverse complement strand
TCCCTTTATAATAATCTCCATCCACCAAGCTTTCAATTATATAAACATAATACATTGTAATAAACTAAGAACTCTTGTCGAACCCGTCTCGCCTGAGGCGAGATGACAGGGCAGCATTCTAACCAACTGAACTACCGATCCTTTCAAGTATATAAACATAGTACAAACCTAATCAAAAAGAACTCCGAAAACCGAGTCGCTCGAACCCGTCTCGCCTGAGGCGAGATGACAGGGCAGCATTCTAACCAACTGAACTATCGATCCTTTTATTTTGTAAGGGAGGCAAAGATATGAGTTTTGATTTTTTGGTAAAAACATTTTTTGATTTAAAATCTCCTCCTGCAAAGAAATTCTCGAACGATCAATATGATTTTTTGTCCCTGGAAACTTAAATAAAAAAGGTTGCTCATTTGCTGAACAACCTTTTCTCAGTGTGTGAATAATTCTATTGTTTTACGAACGGCAATGTCATTATTTGATTAGTATCCACATTCATTTCAACAAAATAAACCCCGTTTGTCAGGTTGCTTACATTAATCTGTTTTGTCATTGTTTGTTGCCCTCTTACAAAATTTTCCTGGTAAACAACTAACCCTTTCGAATCGTAGATCCTGAGATTTGTATTGCTCGTCTTTGAATCAGATTTGATTTGAATATTGATCTGGTTCGTAGCAGGGTTAGGGAAAATTTCAGCCGTTGTAGTTAATGCCTGACTTACCGTCACTTTAACGGTGTCTCTCCCGACTGCTCCTAAATTATCTGTTACTTTCAGCTCAAATTGATATTCACCCACTACCAAATCACTTACTGTTATTTGTGCTTCTGTTGAAAATGGCATTGTATATTCCGAAGGGCCGGATATTTTTGTCCATTGATAAGACGCGATTGTTCCGTCGGAATCCGAAGCGCTGCCTGCCAATACTACACTGTTGACCGGTAGTGTAATATTAATGTCCGGACCTGCATCTGCAATCGGAGCCTGATTTTCGGCTTGTGTTGATGGATTTACAGTTACCTGGACAGTATCTTTTCCTGTAGCTCCTGAATTGTCTGTTACTTTTAATTCAAACTCATATATTCCCTGTACTAAATTATTTATTATCGTTTGTCCTTGTGTTGCCGATACAATATTGTATTGAGACGGCCCTGAGATTTTTGTCCATTGATAAGAAGCAATCGTTCCATCCGGGTCGGTGCCACTTCCATTCAATGTTGCAGAGTCCACAGGCAAAGTAATTGTTATATCGGAACCTGCATTTGCAAGAGGGGACTGATTGGGTGCTGCATTTACAGTTACCTGCACGGTATCTGTTGCTGTTGCTCCGGAATTGTCGGTTACTTTTAATACAAAAGAATATATTCCCTGGACCAAGTTATTTACCGTGGTTTGAGCCTGTGCTATAGATGCAATTATGTATTGAGAAGGACCGGATATTTTTGTCCATTGATAAGAAGCAATTGTTCCGTCAGGATCGTTACCACTACCGTTTAATGTGACAGTGTTGACAGGTAAAGTAATTATTATATCAGCACCGGCATTTGCGACAGGAGGTTGATTTATTGGTGCCGGATTTACAGTTACCTGGACAGTATCTGCCGCGGTAGCTCCGGAATTATCCGTCACTTTTAATTCAAAAAGATAAATACCCTGAACCAAATTACTTATGGTTGTCTGTGCCTGCCTGGAAGATCCTACTCTATATTGAGATGGTCCTGATATTTTTGACCATTGATAAGAAACAATCGTTCCATCAGGATCAGTCCCGCTTCCATTCAAAGTAGTACTGTTAACAGGTAATGTAATTGTCATGTCAGAACCTGCATTTGCAACAGGCGGTTGATTGGGTGCTGCATTTACAATTACATGAACAGTATCCGTTGCTATGGCTCCTGAGTTATCGGTCACTTTTAATTCAAAAGAATATATGCCCTGCACCAGGTTGTTTACGGTTGTTTGTGCTTGCGCTGCAGATACAATATTATACTGAGAAGGTCCTGAGATTTTAGACCATTGATACGAAGTGATTGTTCCATCAGGATCACTACCGTTTCCGTTCAATGTGGTACTGTTAACGGGTAATGTAATTGTTATGTCAGAGCCTGCATTTGCAACAGGAGGTTCATTGAGTGCGACATTTACAGTTACCTGGACAGTATCTGTTGCTGTAGCTCCTGAATTGTCCGTCACTTTTAATACAAAGGAATATATTCCCTGTACTAAATTGTTTACTGTTGTTTGGGCTTGCGTGGCAGATACAATGTTGTATTGAGACGGCCCTGAGATTTTAGACCATTGATACGAAACGATTGTTCCATCGGGATCATCGCCACTGCCATTCAATGTTACGGTATTTACAGGCAATGTAATTGTTATGTCAACACCAGCATTTGCAACAGGGGGCTGATTGGGTGCTGCATTTACAATTACATGAACAGTATCCGTTGCTGTTGCTCCTGAATTGTCGGTTACTTTTAAGGCAAAGGAATATATTCCCTGGACTAAGTTGTTTACTGTGGTTTGTGCCTGTGTTGCCGATACGATTCCATATTGAGCTGGTCCTGATATTTTGAACCATTGATAAGCAACAATGGTTCCATCAGGATCACTACCGCTTCCCAATAATATGGTACTGTTAACGGGCAATGTAATATTTATATCAGAGCCGGCATTTGCAACAGGAGGTTGATTTATTGGTGCAGCATTTACATTTACCTGGACGGTATCTGCTGCTGTTGCCCCTGAATTATCGGTCACTTTTAATTCAAAAAGATAGATACCCTGGACCAAATTACTTAATGTTGTCTGTGCCTGTCTCGAAGACCTGATCCTATATTGAGAGGGTCCTGAAATTTTAGTCCATTGATAGGAAGCAATTGTTCCATCCGGATCAGTACCGCTTCCATTCAATGTGGTACTGTTAACAGGTAATGTAATTGTTATATCAGAACCCGCGTTTGCAGCAGGAGGCTGGTTTGGCGGCTGAACTGCGGCGTATACAGTTACATGAACAGTATCCGTTGCTGTTGCTCCCGAATTATCGGTCACTGTTAATTCAAAAGAATATATTCCCTGTACTAAATTGTTTACTGTGGTTTGTGCTTGTGCTGCAGATACAATATTATATTGAGAAGGTCCTGAGATTTTAGACCATTGATAAGAAACAATAGTTCCATCAGGATCATTACCACTACCATTCAATGTAGTACTGTTAAAGGGTAATGTAATTGTTATGTCAGAGCCTGCATTTGCAACAGGAGGTTCATTGGGTGCGACATTTACCGTTACCTGGACAGTATCTGTTGCTGTAGCTCCTGAATTGTCGGTTACTTTTAAGACAAAGGAATATATTCCCTGTACTAAATTATTTACTGAGGTTTGAGCTTGCGTAGCAGATACAATATTATATTGAGAAGGCCCTGAGATTTTAGACCATTGATACGAAACGATTGTTCCATCCTGATCGTTACCACTTCCATTTAATGTAACACTGTTAACAGGTAATGTAATTGTTATGTCAGACCCTGCATTTGCAACAGGGGGTTGATTGGGCGCTGTATTTACGGTTACCTGGATGGTGTCTGTTGCTGTTGCTCCTGAATTATCGGTTACTTTTAATACAAAGGAATATAATCCCTGGACTAAGTTGTTTACTGCGGTTTGAGCCTGTGTTGAAGATGCAATTATATATTGAGAGGGCCCTGATATCCTGAACCATTGATAAGCGACAATAGTTCCATCAGCATCGGTTCCACTACCATTTAATGTAACAGTGTTAACAGGCAGGGTAATTATTATATCAGAACCGGCATTTGCAATGGGGGGTTGATTTATTGGAGCAGCATTTACAGTTACCTGGACAGTATCTGCTGCCGTTGCTCCCAAATTATCGGTCACTTTTAATTCAAAAAGATAGATACCCTGAACCAAATTACTTAGTGTTGTCTGTGCCTGTCTCGAAGATCTGATCCTATATTGAGAGGGTCCCGAAATTTTAGTCCATTGATAGGAGGCAATTGTTCCATCCGGATCGTTACCACTGCCATTCAATGTAGTACTGTTAACGGGTAATGTAATTGTAATGTCAGAACCCGCGTTTGCAGTGGGGGCTTGGTTTGGTGGCTGAACTGCTGCATTTACAATTACATGAACAGTATCCATTGCTGTTGCTCCTGAATTATCGGTCACTGTTAATTCAAAAGAATAAATACCCTGCACCAGGTTGTTTATGGTTGTTTGGGCTTGTGCTGCAGATGAAATGTTATATTGAGAAGGTCCTGAGATTTTAGACCATTGATACGAAACAACAGTTCCATCAGGATCATTACCACTGCCATTCAATGTAGCACTGCTAACGGGTAATGTAATTGTCATATCAGAACCGGCATTTGCAACGGGAGGTTGATTGGGTGCGACATTTACCGTTACCTGGACAGTATCTGTTGCTATTGCTCCTGAATTGTCCGTCACTTTTAATACAAAGGAATATATTCCCTGCACTAAATTGGTGACTGTGGTTTGTGCTTGCGTAGCAGATACAATGTTATATTGAGAAGGTCCTGAAATTTTGGACCATTGATAAGAAGCAATTGTTCCATCAGGATCATCGCCACTGCCATTCAATGTTACAGTATTTACAGGCAATGTAATTGTTATGTCAACACCTGCATCAGCAACAGGGGGCTGATTGGGTGCTGCATTTACGGTTACCTGGACTGTATCTTTTGCTATTGCCCCTGAATTGTCGGTTACTCTTAATACGAAGGAATATATTCCCTGGACTAAGTTATTTACTGTGGTTTGTGCTTGAGTTGCCGATACGATTCCAAATTGAGAAGGACCTGAGATTTTAGACCATTGATAAGATGCAATGGTTCCGTCAGCATCAGTTCCACTACCATTCAATGTTCCACTATTTGTAGGTAATGTGATAATCATATCAGGACCAGCGTTTGCAACTGGGGGTTGGTTAGGAGCCGCATTTACGGTTACAACGACTGTATCTTTTCCAACAGCTGCCTGGTTATCGGTAACTTTCAATTCAAATTGGTAAATGCCCTGGGCCAGGTTATTTACAGTAGTCTGTGGTTGGGTCGCCGAAACTATATTGTATTGAGAAGGGCCGGAGATTTTTGTCCATTGATAAGAAGCAATCGTTCCATCAGGGTCTGAACCACTGCCATTCAATGTTACACTATTTTGCGGTAACGTATCATTAATGTCAGGGCCTGCATTTGCAGTGGGAGGCTGATTGGGCACAGCATTTACAATTACAGTTACAGTATCTCTTCCAACGGCTCCCTGGTTATCGGTAACTATTAATGAAAACTGGTAACTGCCCTGAACTAAATTAACTACAGTGGTTTGGGGTTGAGTGGCAGAAACAATATTGAATTGAGAAGGGCCGGAAATTTTTGCCCATTGATAAGAAGCAATCGTTCCATCGGGGTCTGAACCACTACCATTCAATGTTACATTATTAAGCGGTAATGTAATATTAATATCAAGGCCTGCATTTGAAGTAGGCGGTTGATTTGGTGGTGCTGCAGTTACAGTTACAGTTACAGTATCTCTTCCAACAGCTCCCTGGTTATCAGTAACTGTTAATGAAAACCGGTAAACACCTTGTGCCAGATTATTTACTGATGTTTGAGACTGAGTAGCAGAAACGATATTGTATTGAGAAGGGCCGGAAATTTTTGTCCATTGATAAGAGACAATCGTTCCATCGGGGTCAGTGCCAGTACCAGTTAATGTAATACTGTTCAGAGGTAATGTAATATTGATACCCGAACCTGCATTTGCTGTCGGTGCCTGATTTGTAGAAGCGTTTACTGTGATTGACACAGTATCTTTTCCTGTTGCTCCGGAGTTATCGGTTACTTGTAATTGGAACTGGTAAACTCCCTGGACTAATGTCGTTACTGTTGTAGTTGCAAGATTTGGAGAAACAATAACTGCAGAAGCAGGTCCTGAAATCTTTGTCCATTGATAAGAAGTAATTGTTCCATCAGCATCAGTCGAGCTGCTGCCGTCAAGAATAACGGAGTTGGAAGGCAAAGTTATGATCTGTGGATTTCCGGCTACAGCAACAGGTGCCTGGTTCGATGCCGGATTTACTGTTACGCTTACTGTATCTTTATCAGTTGCGCCTGAATTGTCAGTTACTGTTAATTCGAACTGGTATATCCCCTGGACTAAATTATTTACTGTTGTCTGGGCTTGTGCAGGTGACACAATAGTAAATTGAGAGGGTCCGGAAATTTTTGTCCATTGGTATGACGCAATGGTCCCATCCGGATCAGTACCGCTGCCATTAAGAGATGCAGAGTTGACAGGCAACGTAATATTTTGATCAAGACCTGCATTTGCTACAGGAGGTTGATTTGCGATAGTTCCTGAAACATAAATAAGTACAGCGGAAGTGTAAGGCGCCAGAGTAATAGTTCCTGCATAGTTTTTTCCGGTCACATCCATATAAGTTGCACCGAGATTGACAACTTTGTTTGATGAAGTGGCATTGTATTCAAATCTTAGGTTATTAACATCAGTAATGGTCATTGGTGATCCTTTTGAATGGGCTTCCTGGCTAATAAAACTCTGCCACTGAGCCACCGTGCGCTGGCTAACCGAACCTTGTTGTGTTTCTACCACTCCTGTTTGCGCCATGGGCCTTGCAAAATAGTTACTGTCGGATGAACCAAAGAAACTTGGGATAGTAGTTCCATCGTTTGTGATAAAAACGGCACTAAATTGATTGCTGGCTTTCGCAACGAAAATATTTCTCTTTATTGCAACATTTGTAAAAGCCGTTTCGCCCGACCAATGTGCCAATTCTATTGAACCGCCTGTGCCGGATGTGCCGCAATTATAAACTGTATTGCCTCTAATTGTTGGTGAAAGACCATCATTGAACAGGATGCCATCGAAGTTACAATTTGCGACACTGTTGTTCAATACTTGCATATAATCAGAAGTATTATCTGAATATATACCGGTTGCTCCGCCACCCGCTACACCATTTGAAGTGCCATTTGGCGCACCCATTCCGTTAAGGACTATATTGTTCTGAATTATTTTATTACCTGCACCGGTATTCTTATAAGTATAAACACCTCCACCGTCGTCTTTAACAAGACAAAAACTATCGACAAAATTGTTTTGAATTGTAAAGTTTTTAGCGGCAGAACCGCCTAATTGTATCCCATGATATCCCAATGATATAAGGCTATTATACTGAATTAAACTGTTATTCCCGATATATGCCATGGCAACGTATTCTCCATCACCTGAAACACCCATGCCGGGAATATCACCTACGTGATGCAGGCTATTCCCATTGATTGTCCATGAAGAAGAGTTATTGCAGTCGAGACCATTATTCATGATGTAGTTCAAACTGCAATTGTCTAAAGTTGTGGAACTGCAGGCGCTATTTGTAGAAACCCCATTTACTCCAACGAAAGAAATATCGCAGTTTTGTATTTTGATGTTGTTTGAACCGGTAAGGTTAAATGCATTTTGATTGGCTCCGGTAAATGAAATGCCGTCAAACGTAATGTAACTTTGAGATGCTATGGTAACATTGTTTTGTACAACAGATACATTGATATTGGAAGGGGTTGAAGTGCTGTATATTTCAACCGTTTTACTTCCAGGTATAAAGCACCAGTCACCTTGTTGTGTACATGCGTTCGGATGGTTTTGAAAAAAGAAACCGAAATTATTTGTTAGTGGTTCCAAAGGGCCACCTGCTTCCATACTGAATGTGACAGTAGAGGAACTCTGAGCCGAAATTATTCCTCTATCAATGTTATAATGGTCTGCTCTTATAACCACTTCCCCACCTGCATAGTTTAAAGCACTTCCGATAGCATTACTTGTAATAGAAGAAGTACCTGAAAAAGATTGATAAGTTAAATACCCACTATTAGAAGACGTTACTTTGGGCCATCTTGATACAGGCTGGAAATTTCCATTTATCGTAAGCATCCCCATTGCAGACTGTGCAGATGAAACAACGGCAGAATATAAATTTCCACCTAATGAATTCCATGAAGGAACGGTATAAAAACCAGTGATCACAGGTTTATTTCCTGAGCCGTATGCACCAAAACTTATTGGCGCCGCTGACGTGCCGCTTTTTATTGCTACAATATTTCCATAGAAAATATCTCCACTTTTAAAAAGGACTGCATCGCCCGGTTGTAAGCTGCTAAAAAAGGAATTGAGCTTAGTTAAGCTTTTCCATGGAGTGGCAGAATTTTGCGCCTGTGCTGCTGTCCGTGAATCATCTCCGTCAGTAGATGAAAAATAATAAGTGGTAGCATTTCCTTTCTTTGAAAACAGGGCCAAAATGACAAGGAGGCTTAGATAAGTTAGTAGGGTTTTCATAGTGGATTAGTCAGTTTTGGATATTGGATAAATCTCTATATCGCAATACTCTAAAAAAATATTTTTCCTCTCGTACGAAGGCGCCTTTCACGAAAAGATGTGGATATTTCATTAATTGGTTTTTAAAGGTGGAACCAATAGTGATTATACTATCCCCGGTTTGAAATGAAATTATTCTGAATTCCTTTATTGGTATTTTAATAGGATCCTGAAAAAAAGAGTGTACAGGATTTGAAAGATTTCTTCCCGATAATAATTGCTGGATATTAAATTTCGAATTGCTAATTAAAGCGGTGACGCCAAAATTTTTAAATAGGACACTTAAATAGAAGAGGGCAGTTTTCAAAGGGGGATTATTTGGTTTTTAAGGATATTGTAATCAGTTATTTCATGCTCCCTGATTTTTCATGCTATTTTAAACAAAAACAATGCCATAGCAAGCTATATTAATCAAAATTGCCTTGATCTATAGCAAGATATTCCGGGGCAAATAAAATATTAATCACAATCAAAGAACGCATTTGTATACAGTAAATTATAAACTGCAATTTGAACTTTATAATTATTAAGTGTTTACGCAGTCTGATTGTAGGTAGTTATTTTATATTTGCTGTGTTTAGTATTTTATTTGAAAACTACGATGATGCATCGTAATATTACGAGGTTCCATTTATTTGCCTGAACTCTGTTGCATTGAATCAAAGAAATTAGATGGCTTAAAAAAATTATAGTACCATTTATTTCTGAAAAACATACTCTGATTTCATGATCAATATCTTTCAGAGTGTATGTACCCCGTTTGAAAATTGAGATATTGTGGTATAAAAAAAATTGCGAGATTTTACTCTTATTGGAGTTTAATTACTATCTTGAGCTCAATTTCAGGGTCAGCCTATGCATAAATAGTTTTGATTTTGAGGTTTTCATTCCTTAATGTCCTTTCTAAAGCCGTCATTTCCTGCTAAATCCTCCTTGAAACACCATTTAATAAAATGGGTGTTAAGTGTCTAAATTTTACTGATTGGAGCATAAAAATTATGAAATTTAATTTTTGCAAAAGGTTTTTTTTGTTTGTACCTGCTTTGTTTGCATTGCTTATAACAGGCTGTATAAACACAAAAAAGGCCGTCTATTTTAATGATCTGAATAACACTACGATTACATCGAAAACTCCGGTTCCGGAAACTATTATTCAAAAGAATGATTTATTAAATATTTCGGTAAGCAGTTTAGATGCGAAAGCATCCGAAGTCTTCAATGCTCCGAATGTTTTGAATGTAACTACCGGGGGGTCTTCCGCGGAAATATTAGGATACCTTGTAGGAACAGATGGTACTATACAATTTCCTATTCTTGGTAGTATAATGGCTGAAGGATTGAGCAAGGAACAATTAAGACAGCTAATTCAAAAGAAATTAACGGATCAGGACCTTTTAAAAGGACCAATTGTAAGTATTCGGTTTATCAATTTCAGGGTTACTGTCTTGGGAGAAGTAAAGAGTCCTACAGTAATCAATGTTCCCAATGAAAAAATATCCTTGCTCGAGGCAATAGGCCTTGCCGGTGATCTTACGATCTATGCAAAAAGAGATAATATACTTGTTATACGTGAAAATGAAAACGGAGATAAAGACATTAAAAGGATAAATTTAAATTCAATTGAACTTTTATCGTCGCCTTACTATTATTTAAAATCAAATGATATTGTATATGTAGAGCCAAACAAATCAAAAATTGCGAGTACGGGCAGAGGGCAGCAGTGGGTACCTGCAGTATTAAGCGGGCTATCGCTCGTAGCAATTATAGTTGACAGGGTTGTTAAATAAGTTATGAAGAGTATGCAGCAAGTTTATCAAAATACACCAGTAAATTCCCCGGAAGAGAATACCGTGCAGAAGTTATGGTTTAAGTATTCTCCCTATTGGCCGCTATTTATATTGTTTTTGTTTCTGGCAGTAGCAGGGGCTTGGTATTATCTCCGGTTTCAAACTCCTCTTTACGAATCGGTCGCAACTATTTTGATCAAAGATGAAAAGAAAGGGGAAGATGATTCCAGGATTATTGAATCTTTAAATCTTCTTTCCACCAAGAAGATTATAGAAAATGAAATTGAAGTGCTCAAGTCAAAAGCAATGATGATGCAAGTGGTAAAAAAATTGCACTTGTATGCACCTGTTTATGAAAAGACAAAAACAAAAGAACTTTCCGCATATGCAACTTCGCCCGTTATTATACAGGCCGTAAATCCGGATTCATTGGTTGAAACAAAAAAAGAAGTTCCCGTCAGTTATGATTCTGCGGGCAGAAAAGTGATTTTAGAGAACAAACCATATTCTTTAAATGTATGGGTTAACACACCATACGGGATATTGAAGTTTATTCCCCAAAATGGAAGAACCAAAAACCCTCTATACTTTACGTTAGCTGATCCTAAAAAGGTTGCTTTCTCTTTAGCCGGCAGCCTGGATGTAAGCGCAGCAAGCAAACTTTCCTCAGTGATTAATCTTTCGCTGAAAGATGAAGTTCCAAAACGTTCCGAAGATATTTTAAATGAGCTGATTTCCGTTTATGATAACGCCTCGATCAATGAAAAAAATAAATTAGCAGATAATACCTTAGTCTTCCTTGATGAAAGGTTAGGATCAGTTGGACATGATCTTGATTCTATCGAACAGAAATTGAAGGAATATAAATCCGATAAAGGAGCTATTGACATAAGCTCACAGGGAACGCTGTATTTGCAAAATGTAAGTGCCAATGACCAGAAGCTGACCGATGTTAATCTTCAACTGAGTGTTTTAGACCAGGTAGAAAATTATGTGAAGGCAAAAAATAATGCGGGTGATGGGATGCCTTCTACACTTGGTGTGAGTGATCCAACGCTTCCTCAACTCCTTGGTAAATTATATGATGATCAGCTGGAATTTGAGAAACTGAAAAGATCCATGGGTGAAAATAACCCTGCCGTGCTAAATGTAAAGGCTGAGATTGATAAAATGAAACCGAGCATCCTGGAAAATATAAGAAGTCAGCGTGAAAATCTGCAGGCCAGCAGGGATAATTTAAATTCTACCAACAGCCGTTATTCTTCAATGCTCGAATCATTTCCTCAAAAAGAAAAAGACTTAGTGGAAATAAGCAGGGAGCAAAATATTAAAACAAGCAGTTACAATTTTTTATTACAAAAGCGGGAAGAAACACAGCTATCACTTCTATCTTCTATTGGTGCCAGCAGAATCATCGACAAGGCTCAAACCTCCCTTGGACCTGTTAGTCCTAAAAAGAAACTTGTTTACATAGGTGCGATCCTGTTAGCTTTCGTGTTAGCGTTAGGCCTGGTTACGATCAATGAAATGTTCAAGCGTACCATATTGTATAGAAAAGAAATTGAATCCTATACCTCCATTCCGGTTATCGGAGAAATTGTATATGAAAAAAGCAAAGACCCTTTGGTTATAGGAAGTGGAAAGAGAACTTTTATAGCAGAGCAATTTCGTAATTTAAGAACAACACTTCCTTACATTGGTCTTAATGGCCCAAGAAAAAAATTACAGGTTACTTCCACGGTCTCGGGTGAAGGAAAGAGTTTTATTGTAACTAATCTTGGGATAGGCCTGGCATTAGCTGGAAAGAAAGTTGTAGTCATGGAATTCGATCTTAGTAATCCTACCCTGGTTGATAAGCTAAATGTTACCGGAATAAAAAAAGGTCTATCGGATTATCTTACAGGCGAGGCGGAACCGGATGAAATCATTCAGCGGACTCCTGTTCACGAAAATCTATTCATCGTTCCCGCAGGTTGGCTACCTGAAAACCCTTCTGAATTAATAATGAGTGAAAAGGTTCCTGAATTGTTGGCCTATCTTTCAGATATCTTTGATTATATCATTATTGATACTGCCCCTGTAGGTCTTTTATCGGATGCTTATGTTCTTTCTAATTATTGCGATGCAACTTTATATGTAGTCAGGCATAAACACACACGTAAATTATCTATACAAAGATTGGATGCTAACAATAAGATCAATGAACTTAAAAATATGGCCATAGTTTTCAATGGTGTAAAATCAAGAGGATTTGGTAAGAATGGTTATGGTTATGGCTATGGCTATGGATATATCCATAAAGAAAAGAGAAAGAGAAAATTTATGAAGAGGATACCATTATCCTCATAAATAGTGCTAAACTAACTAGTTAACATGTGTGGATAGTTGGTTAATTGTTGTTTGAATATAAATTATTAAAATTAATACCTTATGTAACTGATATTGGCGTAGCCATCTTCCGTGCAAAAACTAACTAGTTCAAGCTTTCCAAAAATGTGAAAAACCGGTAAATATTAATCTCTTTTCAAAAAAGAGATTTAACATCAAACCCGGTTTTATGAACGAAAACAAAAAATGGCATGCCGTATATACACGGCCCCGCTGGGAAAAGAAAGTGGCAGAAATCCTGACACGGAAAAAAATTGAAAACTATTGCCCGATCAATAAAGTTGTTCGTCACTCGAGTGATCGCAAAAAAATTATTCACGAACCCTTATTTACTTCGTATGTGTTTGTAAGGGTGTTAGACTCAGAAATAGCATCTCTGAAACAGAATAACGGAGTCCTTAACCTTGTATACTGGTTAGGGAAACCCGCTGTTATCCGGGATTCTGAAATTGAGGTAATTAAAAGATTTTTGTCTGAGCACGTGAACATAAAACTGGAAAAAACTCCAATTAGTATTAATGACAAAATACGTGTATTGGAAGGCCCGCTTATGGAATTTGAGGGGCAGGTATTAACAATAAAAAATAAAACGGTGAAAGTGGCACTTCCTTCACTGGGATATATGATGTTTGTCGAATTGGAAACGACAAACGTAAAAGTCATTCAACATATCATTCCGGCAGAATTCAATATGGGCTATCCGTTATACGCAGCCAGGTAGGTCTTTAGCCCCTGTTAGCATTCGTTTCTTAATTGCGATCGGTTTGAACCGATTGATTTTAAACATTTTCAATTCAACTTTTCGGGTTGATATATTGCCAATAGAAGTAATTCAACTGCGAATTAATTATTGATTAATCCACTTTTAGAAAGTTCTGGATGACGCAGAATCATAAGATCTTTGAATCAATCAAAACATTAAAGCTGTTTAGACGTTAATGAAAAAAACTAAAAGTGAAGTATAAAACAGTATCACCTCTTTCTTTTCTCAGGGACTTTATAACAAAGGGGCATCATCGCAGCGTCAGGGCAAAAAAAAATATTATCGCCTCGTTCTTTATTAAGGGAGCTAGTATTGCTATAAACCTGCTGCTTGTTCCCATCACAATCAATTACGTTAATTCATCCCGGTATGGTATCTGGCTTACTTTAAGTTCAATAGTTGGATGGTTTAGTTTTTTTGATATTGGCCTGACGCAGGGATTAAGAAATAAATTTGCTGAAGCAAAAGCAAAAAATGACAATTCACTGGCCCAGGTATACGTAAGTACGAGCTATGCTATTTTGGCAATTATTTTTTTTACTATTTGGGTTATTTTTTTATTGATTAATCATTTTCTGAATTGGTCACATATACTCAATATTTCGGAAAGCTTTCAGGCGGAGATTTCAATGCTTGCGGTAATTGTATTTACTTATTTTTGCCTGCAGTTTGTACTTAAAATAATCACGACAATTTTAACGGCGGATCAGCAGCCTGCCAAAGCATCCGTAATAGATATCGTTGGTCAGATACTATCTTTGATTTTTGTGCTCGTGCTTGTCAGAACAACTCAAGGGTCTTTAATCAAATTGAGCATAGCGCTATGTCTTTCTCCTCTTTTGGTTCTAATTGCAGCTAATTTTTTTCTTTTTAACAGAACCTATAAGTCATACCGGCCATCAATTTCAAAAATAAACTTCTCTTACGCAAAGAGTCTTTTCAATTTAGGATTGGTCTTTTTTATAATCCAGGTAGCAGCAGTTATTCAATTTCAAACCGCAAACATTATTATTGCCCGGAATTTTGGAACAGCTGATGTTACCTCTTATAATATCGTGTATAAGTATTTTGGCATGCTGATGATGGTGTTTACAATTTTCCTTACGCCCTTTTGGTCCGCTTCTACCGAAGCCTATCTCAATCACGACACCCAGTGGATCAGGAACGGGATAAAAAAATACAACCGTTTAAATATAATTTTGGCTGCAATTGGAATTCTAATGCTGGTCTTTTCAGAAACAATATACCGTCTTTGGCTCGGGGCGGGGAAAGTAAATATCGGGTTTGCCTTATCATTATGGGGATTCATATTTTTTAATATATCTATGTTTGGTGCTAAGTATGTGATGTTTTTAAATGGAATAAGTGCTTTACGAATTCAATTCTGTGCAAGTGTTATCAGCCCTTTTTTGTATGTGGGAGTTGCTATTCTTTTAATAAAGTATTACCAAATGGGTGTGTACTCCTTATTCATAGCTTCCGTTATCGCAAATTTTAACGGTTATTTTTTGGCTCCGTTGCAATATTACCAGGTTATTAATAAAAATAAAAAGGGGATCTGGATTAAATAGTCGTTTAGTAGGCAGAAGTTTTCTAATTAGAATTTCGAAATGAGAAAAATTGTTCATTTACAGTTTTCTACTGAATCTGCCGGCAAAGCAGCCTTCAGACTTCAGAATGCTTTTTTAGAGCGTGGTATTGATTCACATATCATTTCTTTTCGACCTGATAAAACGATCAATGAAAGGATAACCTATTTAGGGGGAAGATCGAAATTAATAGCCAGGCTTGATAATAAATTGCAACCGTTTATAAATAAAAATAAGATTAAGGAATTTGGATTGTTCTCTTATCCTATTTTAGGGTCCGATGTCTCAAAAATGGCGGAAGTTAAGGCAGCTGATTTTATATACATACATTGGGTGTTAAATGGTTTTTTGAATCTTAGAAGTATAAAACAGCTAGCCAGGTTAAACAAGCCGATCATTTTTTTTATGCATGATATGTGGCCTATTACAGGCGGTTGTCATCACAGCTTTTCATGTGAAAAATATAAAACGAGATGTAATGAATGCCAGGTTTTTCAGGACAAACAAAAAAATGATCTGGCTGCCAAAGGGTTTGAAAAAAAAATGAAATTATACTCACAGTATCATAACTTTTACTTCATTTCGCCAAGCAAATGGTTATTTCATTGCGCTAAACAAGCATCTCTTACAAGAGATAAACCGGTTTTTTATATTCCCAATGTTCTAAATACAAATTTTTTTAAACCATTGGATAAAACTACTTCCAGGCAAGAACTGGGTATGGATATTCATCAATCGGTAATAGCATTTGGTGCTACTTCCGTTGACAATCCTTATAAAGGTTGGCCATATTTGCAAAAAGCGCTACTCAAATTGAGCTGCGATCAAAACCTTAAAAATATTTCAGTTTTGATATTTGGCAGTGGGTATAATAAAGAGTTAGAAAATTCAATACCTTTTAAAACAACATTCTTGGGATATTTAAAAGATGAACATTTAGTTCAGCTGGCGTACAATGCCGCTGAGTATTTGTTGTGCCATCAATAGCCGATAATCAACCTACAACTATAATGGAAAGTTTAAGCTGTGGGACACCAGTAGTCGGTTTTAATGTTGGCGGAATTCCTGATATGATCAATCATAAAATGAACGGATATATTGCAGAATATAAAGATGCTAACGACATTGCAGCGGGAATTGTATATTGTCTGCAGAACAAGATAAAAGGAACGATTTTGCCCGAGTTCGAACCCTCATTAATTGTAGACAAACATTTAGACCTGTTTGACTTTATAAAGTCAAAAAAGAATTTATGAATGCAATCATTGATAGTAACGTATTGATCGATAATAAACAAGCGAAATATCTTAATTTCTTCTGGGTAGGTTTTCTGATCTATATGCTCAGCTTCATGCTTTCGAGGACGGGGCTATTGCCATCTACAATTTTCCAGGGTTTCCAGATTATTGGTTTTGTTTCATTTCTCGGAGCAGCCCTTTATCTTATTAAGGTTAATGTATCTGATGTTTATCTAAAAGTGATTTTTTTTATTTATCTCGTCTGGTCGGTAATTGTAATTATCAGAGGTTTTTCATTTGACTATGAACAGTTAAAACGAGCACTTTTTAATGCTGACGAAGGCTTGTTCCTGTATCTTGCGCCGTTAATATTACTGTTTCCACAATCCTTAACTTCTTATAAAAAATTGTTTGACTTTATTTTCATTTCGGGTATTTTTTACATCCTCCTGGATGCTTTTTTTATAAGAAATATGATGAACGCGGATGAAACAAATCTTTCAGGTAAAAGCTATGTGGAATATTTTTCAGGTGAGCTTGGCATTCAGAGTTGCTTTATTTTGCTTTGTTATAGCTATCAGTCGATAAAAAAAAAGCTATTTGCGCTAATTATAATAGCAGTAATTCTGTTTTTTGCGACCTTATGGGGCCGTAGAGGTTTGATGTTCATGTGTGCAGCCCCGGTGGTCTTTGCGTATATTTTATATTTATTTCATTCGAGGACCAGGATTTTAGTCGTTTTATTATCGGCACTGATGATCTTTATTGCAAGCATGTATGCGGAAGAAGTGTATAACAGAGATAAAAATGTCTTTAGCTTGCTTTTGGAACGAATAGATGAAGATACACGAACTGGTGTTGAAGTTTATTTTTATAACGATATGAATGCTCAGGATTGGTTAATCGGCAGGGGAATGAATGGGGAATATTATTGCCCCGATATCGATGAAGATCAGATAACCGATAAACGAAGCGTGATAGAAACGGGATATTTACAGGTGATACTGAAGGGAGGCATATTAAGCTTGGGCTTATACTTGCTTATCACCGTTCCGGCTATGATTATGGGAATTTTTTATTCAAAGAATATTCTTTCGAAGGCTGCCGGCATATGGATTTTTTTGGCCCTTATTTACTCATATCCCACAATCATTAATATTTTTTCATTTCAATATTTATTAGTCTGGATATGTGTTGGTCTTTGTTATACAAAAAGTATCAGGATGATGCCGGAAAATGAAATGAAGGAATATTTCAAGGCTATTACCTGATATTCAGGCTTGATAATTTTTAATTAGCAGTAGATGACACTACCTAAAGTTCTCATTTTTGGTCAGCCTTTTAATAAACGTACTGGCGGAGGGATCACATTATCCAATCTTTTTGCAGGATGGGACAAGGATAAGATTGCAGTATCTTCTACCGGCCACGAAATACGGGATTTGGATCTGAGCATTTGTGACACCTATTACCAGCTTGGTGAAAAAGAATATAAATGGCTTTTTCCTTTTAATTATTTACAGCGGAATTTTTCTTCAGGTCTATTAAATTTTACTGACAAATTCAGTAACAATAAACCTACTCCTCAGGGATCTTCTCTGAGAAGAAAGGTGATTACTTCATTTTTTTACCCGGTTTTAAAGTATATAGGATGTTTTCACTTTATTTCTAAAATTAAATTTTCAGAAGAATTACGTCAATGGTTAAAAACTTTTAACCCGGATATCCTATATGTACAAGTTACCCAGCGTGAAGGAATTTTATTTGCCCGTGAATTGCATTCTTATTTAAAAAGACCTATGCTGATTCATATTATGGATGACTGGCCATCCACTATAAGTGATAGGGGGCTTTTTAAAAAATATTGGCATAAAAAGATCGATTCAGAATTCAGGACATTATTAGATAAAGCTTCGGTTCTACTGAGCATAAGTGAAGACATGGCTGAAGAGTACAAAGCCCGGTATGGCA
Organism: Chitinophagales bacterium; assembly: GCA_044448365.1. Lineage (GTDB taxonomy): Bacteria > Bacteroidota > Bacteroidia > Chitinophagales > Chitinophagaceae > VBAU01. The sequence goes on along the minus strand of JBIOGV010000002.1, from coordinate 27,173 downwards.
AAAACTTTATTACATTTCACAACCCGATTGATAAGCAGTTTTGGAAAAAATGTCAAAGGACTAATTATGATCTTAATAGATTTCCTGTTGTGTTGTACGCGGGCCGCATTGGCATTGGAATTGAGAGATCTTTAGAAAAGGTTGCAAAAGCGATTGAAAAAATAAACAATGATCTTCAAATTTCTTTAAAATTCATTCTCCAGACGATGGACAAACCTGTTTGGCTCAATAAATACAACTGCGTTGAACACCGTTCATTTGTACCATACCAGGATTTGCCAAAAGAATTTTCCCGGGCTGATTTTCTTATCATGCCTTATGATTTTTCAGATGAAGCGATAAGATATATACGGTACTCCATGCCTACAAAACTTCCCGAGTATATGATTAGCGGAACACCGGTAATTATTTTTGCTCCCGAAGAGACAACAATCGTAAAATACAGCCGGAGAAATAAATGCGCTGAAGTGATAACTAAAAACAATTATACTGACCTTGCTGAAGGAATTAAATCATTGATCGAAGACAAAGAACGCAGGCAGGAAATAGCTCAAAACGCGATCAAAATTGCTGAGGAAAATCATGATTCCTTAGTGATCAGGGAAGAGTTTAAAAAAATTATTTGCTCTTTGTACAATGAGACTAAGTAAAATCAAGTTTTAGATATTCTCCAAAGATTTTTAGAGACATGTATAATATTGTTATCATCGGAACTTCCTGTTTTGACGGAATGGCCTCCTCAAAAAGGGTCATGAACCTGATGACGCCTTTACTGTTAAAAAAAATGGTCACCCTGAACAATCTTATTTATGAAAAGGATATAAAACAACGATTAGATAAGAAAGGGAATTTGGATGGCATCAATTTCAGAGTAATAGGTTTCAGGTCGAAAAATATCCTGACGGTTTTTTCTTTTGTTTTTAAGGGCGTGGCATTTTTGAAAAAAAGCAGATCGCGGGAACAGAAGAATATCATCTATAATTATGGAAGCATCGATATAAAAAACCTGATTTTTTTGCTATACGGTAAATTGGCCGGGTATAAGATATTAATTGATATTGTTGAAGATAACCGGTACGAAAAATCTGTAACACCGATCAATAAATTCAGGATCAGGTCCTCTCAATTTTTATTAAAAAATTTATGGAAATTGGCCAATTCAATCATAGTGATCTCTAATCATTTATACAAGCGAATGCAGGATATTACAAAAGGTAAAAGGCCCCTGTATTTAATTCCCATTTGTGTGGATTTGAAACATTTTAAAAATCCAGGGACTATTCCGCGTAATGACCATTTAACCATATTCTATGGCGGATCATTCGGTGAAAAAGATGGATTGGAATATTTAATTGAAGCTTTTGAAGAAGTCGGCAAAAGATATAAGAACGTAGATCTTATTTTGACGGGTATAGGACATAAATCTAATATGGATAGAATTGCTTTGCAAATTGATCAATTGAAGAATAAGGACCGGATCATTCTAAAAGGTTTTTTAACTGCCGATAATTACTTTAAACTGCTTAACGATTCCGACATCTTTTGCATGACAAGGGTGAATTCAAAATTTGCCAATGCCGGGTTCCCTTTCAAACTTGGTGAATTTTTGGCATCAGGTAAAGCTGTTATTGCAACCAGTGTGGGAGACGTTCCGAAATATTTATTCAATAATGTAAACTCATTAGTGATTGCTCCAAATTCAGTTACTGAAATCGTTGGTGCTTTGTCCTCACTGATCGAAGATCCCGGTAAAATACAATCTTTAGGAGTTGAAGCAAGAAAAACTGCAGAACAATACTTCGATTCGGAAAAAATAAGTATGCAATTATTCCGGATATTTGAATCATTATATGAGAAAAAACTCGCATAAGGAGTACGGCTAAAAGATTTCGGAAGTTAACCAGAGGATAAAACAGCTTGAGAAGATCGATTGCTTATCAGCGAGATCAAAGACAAATAAAAAACAGAAACGTATTCAAAAATTTGCGTTCTTTCCTGTGCTGTTTTTTTAATAAACTTATGTATATCGAGGGAGATAAAAACGTACAAAGACAAAAAATATTTTCTGTTTCACAATATTTTTTTATTTCATTCAGCTTCCTCGTTTCGCAAATTTATTTTATTATTACCGCTTGATTTAGTCGGAATTGAGAGCGGATCAACCAATTTTTCCACCTTTTTAATAATTATTTGTTTTTATGTGTGGTTTTATAGGGGTAGTAAATAAAAATCAACAAATAGTAAGTGATCATTTGTTGCGACACATGGTGTCAACGATTCATCATCGCGGACCTGATGAAGAAGGTATGCTTGTTGAAGGTCCTATTGGTTTTTTTCATAAAAGACTTTCAATTATTGACCTCTCCACAGGCCAGCAACCGATGACGGTTGAAGACTGTACCATTGTTTTTAATGGTGAGATCTATAATTATATTGAGCTTCGCGACAACCTCATACGCAGAGGCCGCCAATTTTCTACCACATCTGATACGGAAGTAATCCTTCACATGTACCTTGAACTTGGAGATAAATTTGTCAATCTTCTTAATGGGATGTTTGCCTTTATTATCCTCGACAGGAAGAAAGACCAACTATTTATTGCAAGAGATCATTTTGGAATAAAACCTTTGTACTGGTATCATGATGATGAAAGAATAATATTCGGAAGTGAGATCAAAGCGCTGCTCGCTCATCCGGAGATCAGCGCAGAAGTCGATATAGAAAATCTATATGAGTACCTGACCTTCCAGTTTGTATTGGGTGAAGGTACTATGTTTCAAAATATTTTCAAGGTTCAACCCGGTCATTACATGACATTGAATCTGAAATCATGGGAAATTAACACCGTAAAATACTGGGAGCCAAATTTTAAAACAGATCAGTATCATACAGAAGAGTATTTTATTGTTGAACTGCGCAAAATTCTTAACAAAACCATTTCTCAGCAATTGCGAAGTGATGTTCCCCTCGGAACTTATTTGAGTGGAGGTCTTGATTCATCATTTGTAACCATTATGGCTTCAAGGCTGCTTGACAATCGTATAAAATCTTTTACCGGCGCATTTCATGAAGGCCCTGAGTTCAATGAACTTGAATATGCAAGAGTGGCAGCAGAGGCTGCTAATGCAGAACTGTTTGAGATTTTTCCGACTGAACAGGAGTTTATTGACCTGCTTCCCAAATTAATTTATCACCTTGATGAACCTGTTGCAGGACCCGGTCTTTTTCCTCAATACATTGTTTCCAAACTTGCATCTCAGCATGTGAAAGTAATTCTTGGAGGCCAGGGTGGAGACGAAATATTTGGCGGTTATGCAAGGTATATGGTTGCTTACCTTGAACAGGCTATAAAGGGGGCCATATATGAATCCAACGAGGAGGAAGAGCATATCGTGTCATTAAAGTCAATCCTTCCCAATCTTCCCTCTCTCAGGCAGTACATTCCTATGATGAAAAGTTTTTGGAATGATGGGGCATTTGAACCGATGGACAGAAGATATTATAACCTGATCAACAGAATGGGTTCAACAAAGAATTTTCTTCACCCTGAATTTGTAAGTCAGCGATGTGATGATACAATATTTAACAGATTTTCGTGTTATTTCAACAATCCTGATACAAAGAGTTATTTTAATAAAATGACTCATTTTGATATGTTTGGAAGCTTGCCCGGATTGTTGCAGGTTGAAGATCGTGTAAGTATGTCCGTGTCTATTGAATCCAGGGTCCCGATTCTCGACAGGCGTATTGTAGACCTTATTTCAAGGATGCCGGCAAAGATGAAGTTCAGGGGGGGTGAAATGAAATATTTATTGAAAAGAACAATTAAAGATATAATTCCACCCAAAATCATGGATCGTAAAGACAAAATGGGATTCCCGGTTCCGTTGCATATTTGGTCAAAAAACAAAGCTAAACCGTTTATTCTCGATATTTTATTATCCCAAAAAGCAAAAGAGAGGAATATCCTGGATACAAAATATATAGAAAAACTCGTTAATTCTGAACAACCATTCAGCAGAGGTTTGTGGGGACTCTTGTCACTGGAAATATGGTATAACCAATTTATCGATAAATAACCTTTTAAAATAACAAATAAAATTTCAAATGGAACTCAAACCAGCCCCTATCCAGGAAAAAACATGGAAAATTGAAAAGATCGGCGTTATCGGACCCGGTATTGTTGGAATGCCAATGGCCGGTATGTTAGCTCACGCCCGGATCAAAATCGGAACGGATAAACCTGCAAAAGTTGTAGTAGTACAGAGAAACTCTGAAAATTCAGGATGGAAGGTTGACGCTATTAACAGCGGCAAATCCGTTATCGGAGGAATTGAACCAAATCTTGATGACATTACTCACGAGTCGGTAAAGGCCGGTGTTCTTTCAGCCAGTTCAGATTTTTCTGTCCTTTCCGATGCCGATGTTATTCTTGTCTCCGTTCAAACAGATAAAAAAAGTTTTGAACCTGATTATGGTCCTATGTTCGGTGCACTTGAAAAATTGGGAGAAGCTCTCAAAAATAAACCGGCTTCCAAAACTCCTTTGGTAATATTTGAATCCACTCTTGCCCCAACTACGATGGATACCTTATTCAGAGAACATTTTAAAAAATATGGATTAGAAGAAGGGAAAGATATTCTTTTAGGGAATAGCCCGAATCGCGTAATGCCCGGAAGACTTGTAGAAAGAATTCGTGAATCAGACAAACTTGCCGGCGGCCTGCATCCTGAAACACCTAAATTAATATCTAAACTTTACAAACATATTGTAACGAATGGAGAAATTTTCCAGACAAATAGCCTGACAGCGGAAATAGTAAAGACTCTTGAGAATGCATACCGGGATGTAAGAATTGCGTTTTCCACCGAAATAGTAAGATACTGTGATGAAAACAACATAGACTTTTATAGTGTAAGGGAAAAAGTAAACAAAATGCTGTCACAGTCGGATGCTGCAACTAAGGACCCAAATGCAGTACCGAGCGGAGGAATATTGATCCCTATGCTTGGAGTGGGAGGACATTGTTTGCCGAAAGATGGAATTCTGCTTTGGTGGAGAAATATTCAAACCGGGATTGATACATCAAATAGTCTGATCCTTGCATCAAGATTGATCAATGATGAATCTCCAGCACATACTTTTCTCCAGGCTGAAAAAGAATTGGGTAATCTTCGCGACAAGAAGATCGCTCTTTTGGGAGTAGCATACCGCTTCAATTCCGAAGACACGCGCAACTCACCAACACTAACAGTGGCAAATTACCTCAGGGATAAGGGCGTGAAATATATCATGCATGATCCTTACGTTAAGTCTGATGATCAAAATCTTTTAAAATATAATCAACAAAACAACTTTACGCGAGACATTAAAAAAGCATTGGAATCTTCCAACTATATTTTCATGTGTTCAGCTCATAAAGAATACATAGATAATTTTGATAAAATAGTTTCAGGACCCAATCTTAAAGGAGTCATAGATGCCTGTAATATTTATAACAGAAAGCAGTTTGCAAATAAATCAATAAAATATACCGGGATTGGCCGGGGAACACAGGAACCTTCCGGTGATTTTGTTGATTTTGTGTATCATAGTTTCCAGGCAATGGAAAGAGGTTTAGCCATTGAACTTCTCAATCTTATTAATTTCTACAACAAGAACTATGCTTATGATGAATATAATAAAGTAAAGTTTGCTGATGTACAACGATTGGCAAAAACATGTTCAACAGGTTGTGAAATTGCCGATACGGGTAAGATTGAAACAGTACCTGTCTATAACGGTTTTTCAAGCAGTCTTGTACAAAAGGCATCCCTGCTTAGTAAATCCTTTTCCGGATGAAAATATTTTCAATTGTAGGAGCCCGTCCCCAGTTTATTAAATTGGCCCCACTATCATTCTGCCTTTCTGATTTGCACGAGGAATTTATCGTGCATACGGGACAGCATTATGATTATGCAATGTCAGAAAAGATTTTTATCGATCTGGGTATCCGGAAACCGGATATTCATCTTGGTATTGGTTCCGGCAGCCAGGCAGCACAAACCGGCGAAATGATGATAAAGCTGGAATCTGCTATGGTTGAAAAGAAACCTGATCTTGTAATTATTTTTGGTGATACAAATTCCACGCTCGCAGGCGCAATAGCAGCATCGAAGTTGAATATTCCCATTGTACATATTGAAGCAGGCCTGAGAAGTTATAATAAAAACATGCCGGAAGAGATCAATCGTATTGTATCCGATCATGTTTCAAAATATCTTTTTGCGCCTACTCAAACTGCCGTAAATATTCTTAAGCGGGAAGGGTTGGAGAACGTTACTTTTTTTACCGGGGATATTATGGTGGATACTATGAAAAATAATATCCAGGTGGCCCTCAAAAAATCCAATATCATTTGTGAATTGAAACTGGAAGACCGGGAATACAATCTATTAACTCTTCACCGGAATTATAACGTAGACAAAACAGATGTACTGAAACATTTGCTGACCCAGTTAGGTGAATTGAAAGAGAAGATCATTTTTCCTGTTCATCCAAGAACAAAAAAAATGCTGGGTGAATCTTCTTTTTCCATGCCTTCAAATATCCTGATCACAGAACCACAGGGGTATCTGGATTTTATACGACTTGAATATTCAGCTAAAAAAATAATCACTGATTCAGGTGGTATTCAGAAGGAAGCGTACATTCTTAGTAAGCCCTGTATAACCTTGCGTACGGAAACGGAATGGGTCGAGACAGTGGAAGAAAAATGGAATTTGCTCATCAATCCTGCTGATGAAAGGATCGCTTCGAAAATTTCTGAGTTTAAGCAGCCGGAACAGCAAAAAGAAATTTTTGGACAAAATGTAGCTGAAAAAATGGTGAACATAATCAACTCTATGAAATAAATTATGGGTGAACAAAAATCCTGGGCAATTATTGGGGGTGGCATTATGGGAATGACCCTGGCATTAAGACTTTCACAGAAAGGGCATAAAGTAACCATTTACGAATCTGCCGAAAAAGCGGGAGGACTCGCCAGTTCATGGGAAATGAACGGAGTTGTATGGGACAAATTTTATCACGTGATCCTGATGTCCGACCTGAATACAAGAAAGATTCTTGGGGAAATTGGATTGGAAAATGACTTGAGATGGGTTGAAACAAAAACAGGTTTTTATTCGGATGGAAAATTATACTCCATGTCCAACCTGGTGGAGTTTTTTAAATTTCCGCCGATAAATCTGGTTGATAAATTCAGATTAGGTCTTACCATTTTTGCTGCATCTAAAATAAAAAACTGGAAACGACTTGAAAACATTTTAGTAGCTGATTGGCTTAAGCGTTGGTCCGGCAAAAGGGTTTTTGAAAAAATATGGCTTCCCCTGTTAAAAGCAAAATTGGGCGATAATTATAAAAACACCTCGGCTGCATTTATTTGGGCGACCATACAGCGAATGTATGCTGCACGTAAAAGCGGTCTCAAAAAAGAAATGTTTGGCTATGTAACAGGCGGGTATGAAAAGATCAATTCGCGGTTTGTAGAGCACCTTTTACGATCGGGTATCTGCATCAGGTATAATTCAAAAGTCAGTTCAGTTAAAAAAACATCCTCTGGAATGCTGGAGGTTCAGCTGTGTGATAATAATCCGCAGCTCTTTGATCATGTGATATCAACTCTTCCGTCTAAAATATCTGTATCGATAGCCGAAGGGCTTAACGAAGATGAAAAAAAACAGCATGAAAATATTAAATACCTCGGCGTTATATGCCCCTCGATCATGCTGAAAAAGCCTATTTCACAGTATTACGTTACCAATATCACGGAAAATTGGACACCATTTACGGGAATCATTGAAATGACAGCTTTGATCGATAAAAAAGAGGTTAAAGGAAATAATCTTGTTTATCTTCCAAAATATGTGAACCCCGATGATCCATTGTTTGATATGGACGATGCTCATGTTCGCAAAATTTTTCTGGATGCTTTATTCAGAATGTATCCCGGGATTTCAGAGAAAGACCTGGTATTTTGGGGAGTATCAAAAGCGCGGATCGTTTTCACTTTACCCACTATAAGTTATTCGGAAAAACTTCCGGGAATATTTACCTCTTTGGACAATTATTATATTGTCAATTCCGCCCAGATCATTAATGGAACACTCAATGTAAATGAAACCATACAGGTTGCGGAAAATAAACTTAAAGAAATATTAAATGCCTAAAAAGAAACAAATAGCATCTATTTCATTGGATCTCGACAACCAGTGGTCGTATATGAAGATTCATGGCGATGATGGATGGGATAAGTACCCTTCTTATTTTGACATTTTTGTTCCTCACATACTCAACGTACTTGACGAGCTGGATTTAAAAATTACTTTTTTCATCGTCGGAAAAGATGCTGAATCAGCAGACAACAGGAAGTATCTGAAAATGATCACCGATAAAGGCCACGAGGTAGGCAATCATTCTTACCATCACGAGTCATGGTTGCAAACCTATACCTATGATGAAATAGAAAAGGAGATCATTTCTGCTGAAAATGCGATCAGTAATGCTACAGGGCAAAAGCCTTTGGGGTTCAGGGGACCGGGTTTCAGCTGGAGTAAAGATTTATTGAAAGTATTGGAAAGCCGGGGTTATTTGTATGACGCATCCACGTTACCGACCTACCTGGGACCGTTGGCAAGAAAATATTATTTCTGGAAATCTTCTTTATCCAAAGAAGAAAAAAAATCCCGAAAAGAACTTTTCGGAAAATTCAGTGAGGGATTCAGAAAATTAAAACCTTATTACTGGAAACTGGAAGAGGAAAAGAAGATCGTTGAAATTCCGGTCACAACAATGCCCATCGTCAAATTACCATTTCATTTAAGCTATTTGATCTATTTGAGCAATATTTCTATGGGACTTATGAATTTTTATTTACAGACAGCTTTGCTTTTATGCAAACTGACAAGGACACCCATTAGCTTTTTATTACACCCCCTTGATATTATCGGGGGCGACCAGATAAAAGAACTTTCTTTTTTCCCGGGAATGAACGTGAATAGTGATCGTAAGGTTTTTGTTTTTAAGAAAGCAATAAAGCAGATATTGAAACATCATCAGCTTGTTAACATGACCGAGCATTATGAATACCTGGCTAAAAATTCAAAAATGAAGCAGTTCAGTGTTAATTGAGGATGGTATCGGGAGATGTAAAAACCGGAAATATTCTAAAGTCCTTCAATGTAAAAATCGGCAGGATACTAATATAACGCGGAGATTGTCCTTAAGTATTGAATTTGTTCGGAGATGAAAAAATCAGGTACGAAATAATTCAACTTGCTTCTTCACATGAAGAGTAACACAAAAAATATTCAATGGATTGATGGCATTAAGGCTTTTGCAATAATAGCAATTCTCTTAAACCATTTTGTTGAATCATTTGGAAGCGGGCCCTGGTTTTCAAATCCTGATCACAGTTGGCCGGATTTTTCGATCCGCATGGCAAATTTATTCCCCAGTGGAAGTAACCTGGCAGTCAGGCTGATAAAGTTTTTGGGTTGGTTGGGAGATATGGGACCAGGCGTATTTATTCTTTTGAGTGGATTGACATTAACCATCTCTTCATTAAATAAGCCTCTTAGGCCTGCAGATTTTTATCGTAAACGCCTGCTGCGGATCTATCCATTATATGTAACCATACACCTGGTTATTCTGGTCGCGGCGAAATATTGGTTTAAATGGGATATACATTTTTTTTCCGTTCCCATGCTGTTCAGCATACTGGGACTACGATTTACTGATTCTCTTTTCTTCTATATCAACCCATCCTGGTGGTTCATCTGGCTGATCATTCAAATGTATTTCATTTTCCCTTTTTTACTGATTTTCTTAAAAAGGAAAGGTATACGAACGTTCCTGTTAATAACGTTCCTGGTTACTATTTTGTCCCGCCTTGCTGGTATCACAGGATTTACCTTTTCCCGGAATTTATATTCTTGGATGACCGGAATCTTTGCCGGTACCAGGCTGTTTGAATTTACTTTTGGTATGTACCTGGGCTATTTATTTTTTAACAATGATTCTTCTTTTACTAAATTATTAAATAATAAACCTAAGGTTTTTCTTTTTTCATTTTGCATATATGCAACAGGCTTTATTTTATCATGGACCTATATTGGAAGTCTTTTCTCAAATATTCTGATCACGGCAGGTCTCACGGGCCTGTTTTATTCAATTTTCGAAGTCATATTTACGAAAATTAATTCCGTTAAAAGCATTTTATTGTGGGTCGGGAAAAACTCCTTTAGTGTCTTTTTATTGCATCAGCCATTTATGATGTATGTCAGTCCCTTATTCAAAAATTCTCAAAAAGGGATCGTACTGTTTATTGTAATCGTTTTATCATTTCTTGTTGGGTATCTTATAGAAAGGGCAGTTGAATTTGCGGTAAAAAAAGCCGAAGTTCATCATCAGATCATAAACAAATTTTTAAACAGTCGTGTATACCAGGTCTTCATTTTCATAACAATGCTTGCGGCCCTGGCGACCAGCTTTACCGTTATGCTGGGCAGGGCAAGATTTGATAATCTTTTGAAATTATTTCTCTCTCTTTTAATTCTAACTATTGCCATCGCACGAATCAACAATAAATTTAAAACAACTTCCTTTCGGGAGAGGTTTTTTGATGTCGTTCTGATCATATCCCTGATCATATTTCTGATCACGGCGAACTGGCTTTCGACGTATTGGATATTGATCGTTCTTTCCACATTTTTTTTAATGATCACCTATAAACTAAACTACATCCTTTCAGTATTGATTTCACTCTTGCTATTGATTAGTTCAATTTATCTCGCTGAAAACTATCTGCGAAAAAATGACCCTGTTGAAGTTCTGAAATGGGGTGAATATCCTGTACTTCAAATGGATTCTCAAACCGTATATTCATTAATACCCAGCAAAACGACTCATTTAAAATATAATAATTATGATTATTACGTTAAGACGAATTCGCTTGGATTTTCTTCTGAAGAGATAAATACTTCATTAAAAAATGGGAATGAAAAAAGAATTTTAATTATCGGTGATGCTTTTTCTATGCCGGAAGGAATCGAATATGATCGTTCTTATCCTTTTTTATTAGAACAACAGCTTCGTCGTCAGTACCCGGATTTTAAAATAAATATAATCAACGCCGGAGTTACCGGTTATGGACCCAATGAAGAATACGCACAACTAAAAAAATATATCGGCCTGATTAAACCTGATATTGTTATAGACCAGTTTTTTGTGAATGATTTTGAGGATATAGAAGTTTCGCCGGAAGACAGGCGGTCCGGGATTGGTTTTTTTATTGACCGGTCCTTTATGAAAAAGTATTTTGGAAACGACCAGGTACCTGTACACCTGGGTATTTTCGCGCAAAATAAACTTGGCATCGTAAACAGGTCTTTCCTGTACAATAAATCTCTGCTATACTTTTATGATAAGAATGCACATTTTTTCGATGATACAGTGATACATAAAGTAGGCACATACCTCGACAGCGTTTCCACTCTTTGTAAAAAAAATACGGCTGAATATCTTCTAATGTATGTGCCGGGCCAAATTGAGGTGTCTAAACCGAAGGATATTTCGTACTACCCTTATTTTGAGAACTTAGGCGATACAACAAAATTCGATTTTAACGGACCTCAGAATGTAATCAGCGATCTGTGTGTCAAAAAAGGTATTGACTACATTAATACAACACCTTTTTTAAGGAATTATAGACTTCAACCGGTTTATTTTACGGAATCATGGCACTGGAATAAGGAGGGACATTCAGCGATCGCCGGATATTTATTTAATTATTTAACCACTCATAAGCTATTATAAGTTAAAAATTAATTCTTATAATTTTATGCAACAACCAAAATCCTGAACAAATGCCGACCAATAAACCGTTTATAAGCGTAATTGCTCCCTGTTATAATGAGGAGGCTATTCTTGAAAATAACATTGGAATAATTGTCGATTACCTGGAAAAAAGAACCAATAAATATACCTGGGAAATTTTGCTGATTGATGATGGAAGCAAGGACAAAACCGGTGACATTGCCGATCAGCTGGCTAAAAATAATGAGAAAATACGGGTGATTCATCATCCCGTAAATCTTAACCTGGGACGTGCATTGCAAACGGGTTTTCGGAATTCAAAGGGAGATATAATTGTAGTTGTTGATGTGGATTTAAGTTATTCTGTTGAACATATTGGAGAGATGGTTGATAAACTGATCGAAAACGACGCCGATATTGTGATCGCGTCTCCGTACATGAAAGGAGGCAAGGTAACTGCTGTTCCTTTTTCAAGAAAAATTATGAGCAGGTGGGTAAACCGGTTCATGAGATTCGCGGCCCAGGATAAATATTATACATTCACCGGAATGGTGAGGGCCTATCGCAGAGAGTTTATTGCAACGTTAAATCTCAAGACAAAAGATTATGAAGTAAACCCGGAAATTATTTACAAAGCGATGATCTTGCGGGCAAGGATCGTTGAAATCCCCGCACATCTTGACTGGACAGAGCAAAATAAATTTGCCGGAAAGCGAACATCAGGTATGAGAATTCTAAGAGGCTTTTTCTCAGGGATCATGTCCGCGTTTATTTTTCGCCCGTATATCTTTTTTTTGGGAATAGGTTCAGTATTGATGTTGCTTTCGCTTTATGAATTAGTCTGGCTCTTGCACGATACGATAGCCGATATCAGTTTAGCAAGGTTGCAGGCTCCTTCAAACGACGCGTTTTCGTACAGCCTTTATTTGCAATTCAAAAAGAACCCGCAATCGTTCATTGTAGGAGGAATAACATTTATTGCATCGATCCAGTTTTTGAGCCTTGGCTTTCTGTCGCTTCAGAACAAAAGATATTTTGAAGAGCTTTTCCATTTGGGAACGTCTCTGAAAAAACAAATTGGAAGTAATAGTAGTATTGAGAAGCAATAGTAAAAGAGCGTTGAAAAATAATCCTTATTGCTAATCTGTAAATATGAAATATGGTTGAGTTAGAGATGAATAACAAGAGAAAACCAGTTGGTGTTTTTCTTTTTTATGGTTTTCTTTTCATTTATTTCGCGGGTTTGATTTTTCTATGCAGAGAGCTGAATGTTTCTGTCGATGAGATCTTTTCATTGAATACAACATCAGGCGGCCTGTCAGGGGCTATAAAGTTAGCCTATAATTCTGAAGGGCAACCCCCGGTATATTTTGCCTTGCTCTCATTATGGCGATACATTAATTCAGATATTTTATTTACAAGATTATTTTCAGTTTTGTTTATAGTATTATCGGCCTACATTTTTTACAGGTTGATCCGCCTTATTTCGAAACCAGATTACATTGGCTGGCTCATGCTTGTCTTTTTGCTGAATCCGTTTACAATCTGGGCAGCCACTGAGATCCGCCTTTACGCCTTTCTGTTATTTCTTTCACTCACTTCACTCTTCTTCTTTTTCCGTTTTTATTTGGAGGGTAAGAATAGATATTTATTTTTTTTTGTACTTATAGGGATCGTTGGAATATTTACGCAATACCTGTATGTATTTTTATTTTTTGCCCTGGGGTTCGCATTGCTTTTGTTCAAGGGATGGAAAACTTTTTTTAAATTTTGCCTGATTTCTCTTCCTGCCGCTGCGCTTTTCCTGGTGAATTACCTGTCTACATCAGATCCAATGAAATATGCACAGGTCAATTCTTTGTCGACTACTTTGAGTGAACGGTTCAGCACCGTATTACATTCGCCTCAAAACCTGATACTGGTGATGAACCAGGTTCCTTTTGGAAGGGCGTTAAGATTGGTGATTACCGGTATATTCATAGTGCTGGCGGTTTATGCATATTTAAAATGGTACAAAGAAAGAAAAACCACCCGCCAGCCTTCTTTTGAGGTAATGAATGTAGTATTGATGTCCAGCTTTTCTTTAGTCGCCCTCTTCAGTATTTTTTTCTCATTCACTGCGGTAGACTATCATGAAAAATATATCGCCTCAGCCTTTCCGTTTCTTATCCTGGTAGTTTTATTATTTGAAATATTTCCCCCGGTGACCGCGAAAGTAATTTTTGGAGCCATTGCGTTGTTCTATGTTTCAGTATTGTTTTCAATATACAGGTATCCCGTGAAAGATTATGATAACAGGTCATTGGCAAAATACATCACATCCATTGAAGATAAGGGCGAGCCGATTTTCTTTTATCAGAAAACATTGTCACTTCCGTTTAAAATATATTATACTGGAAACAATCCTGTTGTACCAATACCGGATGACGTGGCGTTTGACAGTACTTATTTTTCGAAGATAAAAGATACGGTGGAACTGAGACGATCAATCGAACGAATCAAAACAGATTCGCCGACAATCTTGCTGATCACGGATCGAAACGAAGCGGCATTTAAGGAAAATGAAGATGTTAAAATACTGAATACTTATTTGGCCGAACATTATAATGTAGCCCTGGATACTTTTTATCACGGGCAGGGAAAAAAAAATTATTCACTCAGGGTGAGAAGACTGGAAAAGAAAGAAAAAAATTAGGAACTGTATGTGCACCACTGTATTTATGGTTTAAAAACTTGTAGGTAATTTTTAAATGAACAAGGTTTTAATATTAGGTCCTGACTTGAGGCAGCCTGGCGGGGTAGCTGCGATCTATAAAACACTCCAACTGGAAAAAACGGAGGGGATCAACTATTTCGCCGTGAACAGGCCCAGGCCGCAATCTGGTATTGGTACATTATTGAGGCTGATCGGCAAATATTGGAAATTTATCGTAGAAGTCAGGAGGGGTCATTATAAACTGATTCATATAAACCCTTCGCTTCAACGAAAATCTTTTTACAGGGATGCAGGTTTTATCATCATTGCAAGACTGTTAAAAAGAAAGACACTTGTTTTTTTTCATGGGTGGCGGGATGTCTATGAAAAGAAGATTGTTGCCAGTAAACTGAAATCATACCTGTTCAGGATCAGCTATGCAAAAGTGGACAAGTTCATTGTTTTAAGTAAAATTTTCAAAGAGAAATTGATCGGTTTGGGAGTTCCGGCAACCAAGGAGTTTTTTATCGGGAGTTCTGTGGCTGATTCGAGCCATCTGAATGAATTGGACCTAAACCAAAAATTTTGCTCTTATGCTAAACAGGTGAATTTTCTGTTTCTGTCAAGGATCGAAAAAGAAAAAGGAATATACATAGCTATAGACGCATTTGCTCTTTTTTCAAAAAATCATCCTGAAAAAAAAGCCTGTTTAGTTGTAGCAGGTGATGGGTCTGAGCTGGTTCTTGTAAAAGAGTATGTAAAAAATGGGAATATTACCGGGGTCAATTTCCTGGGAAACGTTAGCGGTGAAGCGAAAAAAAAGGTGCTTTTCGAATCACATGTAATGATTTTCCCGAGCTATACAGAGGGGTTGCCTAATTGTATTCTTGAAGGAATGCTTTACGGGATGCCGATTATCTCAAGAATGACCGGGGGAATTCCGGATGTGATTGAACAGGGTGTGAATGGGTATTTGTCGGAAAGCCTGCGACCGGAAGTGTTCGCAGATTTTCTTTTTTTCCTGGCTTCCGACAAAAATCTTTATGAAACGATATCTCTGAACAATCACAACATTGCAGTAAAAAAATATACAACGGAAAAAGTAAGGGAGCATATTTTAAAAATATACGAAGAAGTAAATTAAGAACAGAACGTTGGAATTTATGAATCAAAATATATTATTCCAGAAAGAAAGCGATCAAAAAAAATCGATAGTGGACCAGGGTATCCTTGAATCCTTTTATCGATTAAAAAATTATTGTGAGCAGGAGGACTTCAAAGGCTGGGATCCCTTTGATGGTTTAAATAGCCGGTTATTTCAACAATTGCCCCTGCTTTCGAAAAAAAGATTACCGAGATTAGTTTGGATTCAATTATTTAAAAAACTTCCATTTAACCTGAGAACGGTTCTGGGAGTTAAAAAGGGATACAACCCCAAAGGCATCGCACTTTTTTTGGCAGGATATTGTAAGCTAAGCTCATTGAGGGGTCTACATGATGAATCAGTGGAAAAAATAAATGTACTGGCAAAACGTTTGATTTCACTGCGCACGGATAATTTTTCGGGAAATTGCTGGGGCTATAATTTCGACTGGCAATCAAGAGCATTTTTCCAGCCGAAATTTACACCTACTGTCGTTGCAACAACTTTTGCGGCCAATGCATTAATCGATGCTTACGAAGTAACGAATGATACCGTGTATCTGGATGCCGCCATTCATTCAAAAGAATTTATTCTTAACGATCTCAACCGGACCTACTCAGGGGGTGGGAAATTTGCTTTTTCCTACTCTCCCCAGGACCATACATCGGTATTTAATGCTTCCCTTCTTGGAGCCAGGTTGTTGAGTCGCATTTATTCTTATACAAATGATCATGAATTGAAAGAGCTTGCGAAAAATGCCGTTGATTACTGCGTAGATTTTCAAAATAATGACGGGTCCTGGATGTACAGCCCTTTGCCGTATCATGGATGGATTGATAATTTCCATACCGGCTTTAATCTTGAATGTATTTCCGATTATGCTTTATACACCAACGACCACAGCTACAACAATTCGTTGTGTAAAGGAATGGAGTATTATTTAAAGACGTTTTTTGATCACAAGGGGCGTTCAAAATATTACAGTGATTCCCTTTTCCCCATAGATATACATGCGCCTTCTCAACTAGTAATCACACTTGAAAAAACGAAATATTTCAATGAAAACAGGGAACTTATTGACCGGGTTTTAAAGTGGACGATTACAAACATGCAGTCTCCGGACGGATATTTCTATTATCAGAAAAGAAAATTTTATACGAATAAAATTCCATATATGCGATGGTCCCAGGGATGGATGTTTTATGCTTTATCAGCTTATTTAAAATTTTACAATTTTGAAAAGAGTTAATATTTGTAATATTCCCGTTGATGTGCTTACCATGAATGAGACGCTGAGCTTAATCGACAATGCCATTGCCGAAAAAAGGTCCATACATCATGTTGTGCTCAATGCAGCAAAAATTGTCAATGCCCAGAAGGATATGGCCTTAAAAGAATCGATCGTTAACTGCGATATTATTAATGCTGACGGGCAAAGTATTGTGTGGGCGTCCCGTTTATTGAACAGGCCTTTGCCGGAACGAATAGCCGGGATTGACCTGATGGAGCAGTTGGTAAAACTGGCAGGAGAGAAAAAATACAGGATTTACTTTCTCGGTGCGAAAGAAGAAATAGTAAGATCTGTGGTGGAGATTTATACAGATAAATATGGTAAAGAAATTATTGCCGGCTATCGCAATGGATATTTTTCAAAAGAAGAAGAAGAGGAAGTGGCGAAACAAATTTTTGATTCGAATGCACAGATACTTTTCGTTGCAATGAGTTCGCCCAAAAAGGAAATTTTCCTGAATAAATACAAACACCTGATCAGGACCCCGTTCATCATGGGAGTTGGGGGAAGCTTTGATGTGGTATCCGGCTTGGTGAAACGGGCGCCGTTGTGGATGCAAAGATGGGGGTTGGAGTGGTTTTACCGGACATTGCAGGAACCAGGGAGAATGTGGAAGCGTTATTTGTTCGGCAACTCGGAATTCATTTATCTCGTGTTTAAAGAAAAAATCAAACAGTCTTTTGGAAGAAGATCATCCAAATCCATGTCAAAACAATAATACCAAATTTTAGAAGTTATGAAGATTACTATTGTAGCAGGTGCGCGGCCGAATTTTATGAAAATTGCACCTATTATTAAAGCAATCCTGTCGGAGCAAAAAAATGGAATCGATATTCATTACCGGTTGGTCCATACAGGGCAGCACTACGATAAAAAGATGAGCAGCGATTTTTTTGAGCAATTAAGGATACCGGAACCAAATGTAAACCTGGAGGCAGGAAGCGGAACGCAGGCTGAACAGACCGCAGCTATCATGATGCGATTTGAAAAGGAATTGCAGGAAAACAAACCGGATATTGTGCTGGTTGTTGGCGATGTTACTTCTACCATGGCTTGTGCCATTACGGCCAAGAAACTCTGTATTGATGTAGGACATGTGGAAGCAGGATTACGCTCGGGTGACATGACCATGCCGGAAGAAATTAATCGAATCGTTACGGATGCAATTTGCGACCAGTTTTTCACGACCACTGAAATGGCAAATGAAAATTTGATCAAAAGAGGTATAGAATCCGCCCGGATCCATTTTGTTGGAAATACCATGATCGATACATTATATCAAAACCTGGAGAATTTGCAACAGCCCGGACTATGGGAAACCTATAAGCTCCGGGAAAAAAATTATTACCTCGTGACCCTCCACCGACCGGTAAACGTCGATAATACAGAAAACTTAAGTTATTTAATGGATGTGATCATCAATGAAACCGGTGAGTTTCCAATAATATTCCCTGTACACCCCAGGACTAAAAAGAATCTGGATGAGAAATATTCAGCAAATCCAAAACTGATTCTTGTTGAGCCGATGGGATACCTGGAATTCATTTTTTTAATAAAGAACACCAAGGCCGTAATCACTGATTCCGGCGGCATTACTGAAGAAGCAACGGTATTAAATATTCCCTGTCTTACATTAAGAAATACAACTGAAAGACCGGAAACGGTAATGATCGGCTCCAATGAATTGATCGGAACGGATCCCAATAACCTGATACCTTATCTCCAGTCCTTGCAAAAAATGCAATGGAAGAAGGCAGCTATTCCTTCTTTGTGGGATGGTAAGACTTCGAACAGAATTGTTGAAAAACTGATCAAACTTTATTCAACGGCCAATTGAACAGGCAACGGAACATGCTTCACAAAACAAACGGACCTTTATGATAAAGAAATTGTTTAGAAAATATAGTCAAAGTGTCAGGAAAAAAAGATCTTTTCTTTTTACCAGTTTAATGAAATTGACAGATGAGCAAAAAATCATTGATTTGGGAGGGGGGAACGGGGTTCATTTTGCATCCTGTTTCCCTTATCGGAAAAACGTAACGATTGCAGACATCGATAAGAAAGACCTGGAATATGCAAGGAAAGAATTTGGATTTAATACCATGGTACTTGATGAATCCGGTATATTGAACATTAAAGACAAGGATTATGATGTCGTTTTTTGTAATTCGGTGATCGAACACGTAACTGTTGATAAATCGGCTATGTACCAGATTAAAACCAATAAGGAATTTTCAGAAATTTCATTTAATCGGCAAAGGGTATTTGCCAACGAAATAGACCGGATCGGGAAAAAATATTTTGTTCAGACCCCATATAAATATTTTCCAGTAGAAAGCCATTCCTGGCTTCCTGTCATCATTGTTTTGCTTCCCAGGAAAGCCCAGATTGCTGTTCTTAAACTATTCAATAAATTTTGGGCGAAAAAGACGCACCCGGACTGGCATCTTTTAACGGTCAAAAAAATGAAGAAATTATTTCCCAATGCGAAGATTATAAAAGAAAAAAGTTTTGGATTTACAAAATCATTGATTGCATATAAAAATGATAATTGAGATCATGAATGAAGATGGTTTTTTTGAAAGCATTGGATTAACTTTTGTTACTTGTAAGATAAAATCAATATATGGCTTCTCCTAATAAAAATCTATTCCGGTTTTCATTTGCAGGCATGGATTTGTTTGCGCTTAATGCCGTATATCTTATATTGGTTATTTTGCGAAATCGCATCAATAATAGCGACTACCAGTATATATTACTGTTTCTTATTTTTAACCTCGCCTGGTTGTTTTCAGCATATGTAAACGGGGTGTATGTTACAGAGAACCATTTTGATTTTGGACGTTTTGCAACCCGAACTTTGAAGGCCTTTGTCTTATTCAGCGGCTTCATACTTTTATTTATTTTTCTTTATCATTTCAATTATTCACGCCTGTTTGTGATTTTGAATTTTATCGGGTTCGGGTCAACGATTTTCATTACACGAATATTGTTTTTCCTGATCTCTTTTTACCTGAAAAAGGGCAATAAATTCAATAAGAAAATCATCATTCTTGGCTACAACGATCTTTCAAAGAAACTGGTTAATCATTTTTTGGTTAATAAATGGAATTTATCTGTTGAGGGATACTTTGAAGATCCGGAAGATGTTCACGAACTCTCTTTTTTCCCTATACTCGGTAACAGGTATGACTGTATAAATTATGCGATTGAAAACGGGATTACCGAGATCTATTCCACCATTTCTCCTGAATCAAATGCTTATGTATATGACCTGGCCCAGACCGCGGAAACAAATATGATCAGGTTCAAATTTGTGCCGGATTTTAAATTGTTTGTCAACCGGAATATTCATATTGATTTTGTGGAGGACGTTCCAATTCTCTCATTAAGGGCCGAACCACTTGAAGATATAACGGCAAGGATACAAAAACGTTTTTTCGATATCATGTTTAGCTTTTTGGTGATTGTGCTGCTTCTTTCATGGGTGGTTCCTATATTAGCCATATTGGTTAAACTTACTTCAAAAGGTCCTGTTTTTTTTATGCAATTGCGTTCAGGAAAAAATAACAGGCCTTTCCGGTGTTATAAATTTAGAACTCTTCATGTCAACGCTGATGCTGACGTAAAGCAGGTGACCCGCAATGACAGTCGTATCACGAAGCTGGGTAAATTTCTAAGAAGAACAAATCTTGATGAACTGCCCCAGTTTGTAAATGTTTTGATCGGTAATATGTCGGTAATCGGACCGAGGCCTCACATGCTGAAACATACTGAGGATTATTCAAGAGTTCTAAATGAATATATGATCAGGCACTATGTTAAACCGGGTGTCACCGGCTGGGCACAGGTCCATGGTTTTCGTGGTGAGATCAAAAAGGAAGAACAATTACGCAAGAGGATCGAATATGATATTTGGTACATGGAAAACTGGAGTTTATTGCTGGATGTCCGGATCGTGTTTTTGACATTGTATGTAACCTTCAAAGGGAATAAGAATGCTTATTAACCTTTGAAAGATATTCAATATTATCGGGTCACAAAAGAAGAAGCCCTCTGATCAGTATTTATCAGAGGGCTCTTAATTTATAAAATCAATTTTTAATTCTTCACTATTTTCTTGTTCTCCGTTTTCACCCCGTCATAATACTGAATGTAATATAAGCCAGCGGGGAACTTGCTGATATCAACTGTTGTGCTTTCTCCCATTGATAGTTTTTGCATTACTTCTCTTCCCAGCCCATTCAAAACTTTTATTCTTCCGCCGGGCTGAATACCACTCAATGTAAGTACGTCTGTAACCGGGTTTGGATACACTTCAAATTTCTGGAGTCCATCAAAGTTTATTTTCAGAATGCCTGTATATTTAAAGCCACCATCCAGATCAACCATCCTGATGCGGTAAAATCCTGTTCCTGGTAATGGCTGGTTATCGACAAAGCTGTAATTATTTTCGCCAGAAGTATTAGTGGATGGAATATCGGCCAGTTTAACAAACTTATTACTAACACTACCACGTTCTACTTCAAAATGACTTGTATTGATTTCATTCTCCGTTGTCCAGGATAATACTACTGAACTGCCCTGTTTGTTTGCCGCAAAATTGACCAGGTTTAAAGGAAGAATTGTACTGCAAATATTTACAAATGTGTTTGAAACCTGTGCATCTGTGGAAGTATTTGGGCTTAGCGACAGATATTTAATGGAACCGTCTCTATCTTCACAACCAGCGGTATTGTCTAAGAAAAATCTGATCGGTACACCGGAAGTTGCGGCATAAATGACTTCTCCATTGTTAGAGCCATCATCCAGGTAGGTAGCATCAGGAATACCGTCAATGTAAAGTTTAACGGTGCTGGTACCACCATCACGTACTATGGAAACAAGATGAAAAGTTCCAGCTACTCCAAAATTAGGACAAGCCAACGTCTCAGTTACACCACTTACAGGGAATAAACGAAGGCAGTCATTATTGGTATATAATCCATTATCATCTCCTCCATTGTGAAAATCGAGAACTCTTTGAAATCCTGTCAGGGCATTAAATTTAAACAACATATGAATCGTATAGGTGCCTGTGATCTGGCCCAGGGCATTATCAAATGAAAGACCATCACCCGCAGGAAAATCAAAAGTCGTTTGTGCAGAGGCTCCGCAAGTACCGGTTGAAGTATTGATAGTTTGAGAGCCAAAACTACCGTTTGACAAAGTGCATGCCGGATCATTAACGTCGAGAAGAGTAGGACCAGCTCCACCTGCCTCATTCAAATTACCATTGAAGTTATACACATACGGTTGGGCATTTAAAGAATTCTGTACAGAAAGAATAGATAAAGCCATCAAAATAGTAGAGATCCTTTTCATAAAAAACTTGTTTAAATTTTTATAAACTACTTTGTTTCATAGAAGCGTTCATTGCTTCATTTTTAATTATCCGCGATGTTGTTAATTATTTAGGAGGAGAAAATTGCCTCATGTGGACATCTTTAGTTTCGTTGGCAACCTAACCATCCTACAGGGAGGATTATAATAAATCAAATATACATTATTTGATTATTCGTTGTATTTGAATTTTTAATTGTTGATTAGTTTAATTTTCTGTAAAAATTTAGCCAGTTACCAAAATGGATAGCAAATGAAATGCCGAATGGGAAAAATGACTAAATTATCATCGCGATTCATTGTCATTAAAATTTGCATAGAGATATCCTTTCTCTTCGCTTTTGGAACTTCTTATCGTAAATTTTCGCATGCAACCCAATCTGTGGAAAATTATACCCTATCTTTATTAAAGGTTTCCGATTGATAGTTTACAAAAAATAGAGTACAAAGTTGATTATTTGCAATTTATGTGGTTAGGCTACTATGAATAACTTATAATCAATATATTGTTCTTAAAGAATAGATTTACGACCCGATTCTCTATTATGGATAACAATCCTGGTTAAAAGAATTTTCAATTCTGCACAAAATTTGGAGAAATGTCAAATCCCAATTTTGCAAAAATTTTAAATGGCTCGAAGACGGATGTTTTCAGAACGCATCTTGAAACTTGTAATTTTACCCTGTCTCACGAACCATAAATTCTTGCCTTATGGAAACAAGAAAACCAATTGCAATTTTGGGTGCTGGTATGGCCGGGTTGACTGCAGCAAATTTCTTAAGACAAAACGAAGTTCCATTTATCCTCTACGAAGCAGGGGATAAGATAGCTGGTCTTGCTTCAAGTTTCAAAGACAAAGATGGATTTAGCTATGATTTTGGCGCGCATTTCGTTACTAACCGACTTGCCGATGCTATTGGAATTAGTTCTGAATGCAGGGTAGTGAAGCATTACGGTGAAGCTGTTTGGTTCAATGGGAAAAGTTATGGATATCCATTTGGATTGATCAAAATTCCTCTTATTTCTTTGAGCTTCATAAAAGCAAAGATACAATCATTACACAATGGAGATATTCCAAAATCGGCAGCTGAGTGGTTTGGCAAAAGATATGGGAAGACCTTCGCCCAGGAGATAGCCCTACCCCTGGTGGAAGCATGGTCGGGAGTTCCTTCAAATTTGTTGTCTCCGGCAGTTGGCGAAAGCTTGCCAACAAACATAACAA
Source organism: Chitinophagales bacterium (assembly GCA_044448365.1). Taxonomy (GTDB): domain Bacteria; phylum Bacteroidota; class Bacteroidia; order Chitinophagales; family Chitinophagaceae; genus VBAU01. The sequence goes on along the minus strand of JBIOGV010000002.1, from coordinate 3,582 downwards.
AGGCATTTTATTTAAAAGCCGCCAGTTTCATTACTCGCCGCGCAGTTGCATGTGGATACAATCGTGAAATGCCTGAAATGCCTTCCGTTTGGCATGTTTATCCACATGGAGGAGTTTCAACTTTGTGTACCAAATTGGCAGAGGGCCTGGAAGATTCAATTAGATTAAAATCACCTGTTCAGGAAATTTTGGTTGAAAATGAAAAAGTTGTTGCCGTACGGGTAAATGGAGAAATTCACGAGGTTTCTGCTGTTATTAGCACAGCCCCGGCAAACATCCTTGCTAAAATGGTGAAAGGAACAGAGGTCCTGGAATCCATAAAGCAATTTCGATTTCGTCCAATGGTTTTTGTCAATATGCGATTCAAAGGAAGAAACCTATTACCTGAGACAGTTTTGTGGTTTCCGCAAAAGAAATTTCCTTTTTTTCGGGTTACAGATGTCACCCGCTCCATGCCATGGCTGGCACCTGACGGAAAATCGATTGTAACTGTAGACATTGGCTGCCAATTGGAGGATGAATTGTGGACAATGGATGAAGAACAGTTGACAATGCTTTGCCTGAAACATATTAAGGCTGTAATTCCCGATGCTGAAAAAAGAATTTTGGGAAGTAGTATTTTACGAACGCCAATTGCTTACCCCGTTTTTCTAAGTGAATATGAAAAAGAACGCCAGGATTTTGAGCGGTCAACTAAAATTGAAAATCTTTTGAGCATTGGACGCAATGGCGAATTTTCTCACAGATTTATGGAAGATGTTTATTGGCGTACCCGAAAAAAAGTTCAGGATCTGATTAAAATAAAACCAGAGCTACGGAAAAATTATTCTGGTAATGATCTGACCCCCACATCTGATTTTTTTAATAATAGCTGAGCTCTTGCATTAAATGATTGTAAAATGCCACCCATACGTGGTACAAAGTTTCTTAAATAATATCGACCGTTTATTCTGGCCACAAACAATTTATTTCATAATCCCTAATTTTACTGCTCATCTGTAAGAAAAACTATGCCCTCGAACGCGAACAGACAGTTCCTTGATTTTGAAAAACCAATTAAGGACCTGATTGATGAAGTGGAAAAGTTGAAACATACCGCCGAAAAAACCAAGGTGGATATGAGTGATGCTATCCAAAAACTTGAGGATAGCATCCTTGAAAAGAGGAGAGAAATTACGCAGCATCTTTCTTCTTGGCAAAAAGTGCAATTAAGTCGTCATCCTGACCGGCCATACACATTAAAGTATATCGAAAAAATGACGACCAATTTTGTAGAGTTATATGGCGACAGGAATGTAAGAGACGATAAAGCAATGGTCGGGGGTTTTGCTTCTCTGGAGGGCCAAACTGTAATGATCATTGGCCAGCAAAAGGGGATCAATACAAAGACGAGGCAAATGCGAAACTTTGGGATGGCAAACCCCGAAGGTTACCGGAAAGCTTTACGGTTGATGAAATTGGCAGAAAAATTCAATAAGCCAATCATTACACTGATTGATACACCCGGCGCTTACCCGGGCCTTGAGGCGGAAGAACGTGGTCAAGGCGAGGCTATTGCAAGGAATATTTATGAAATGATCCGTTTGAAGGTCCCTGTTATTTGCGTGATCATCGGTGAAGGGGCAAGCGGAGGGGCATTGGGGATCGGTGTTGGGGATCGCGTGTACATGATGGAGAATACCTGGTATACGGTCATCAGCCCTGAAAGTTGTTCATCTATTTTATGGCGCAGTTGGGAAAAAAAGGAAATAGCTGCAGAGCAATTGCGGCTTACTGCAGAAAAAATGCTTGGTTTTGGACTGATCGATGGAATTATTGATGAGCCGGAGGGCGGAACGCATTGGGATTACAACCAGGCTGCACAAATTTTGAAATCTTTTTTGCTTCCGGTGCTGCACGAATTACAACAAATTTCTCCGGAAGAACGAATGAATCAGCGAATCGTGAAGTTTGGAAAAATGGGATTCTGGGAGGAAGTATGATAAAGTCAAAAGTCAAAAGTAAAAAGTCAAAAATCAGGGTTTACTTTTTAATTTTTACTTTTTAATTATAAAAATGTCTTTGCAGGAAAAATTTACAGGAACAGGTATTGCTATCGTTACTCCGTTTAACGCTGATGGAAGTATTGATTGGAATAGTTTTCGCAATCTTGTCAATTTCTGGATTGATGGGGGAGTTGAATATTTAGTGGTGCTTGGAACAACAGGTGAAAGTCCAACTGTTCATGGGGAAGAAAAGCAGGAAGTTTTTTCCTTTATCAATGAAGTTACGGCAGGCCGGATCCCTTTAGTTGCCGGGATCGGTGGCAATGATACGAATGAAGTGCTTCACGGATTTAAAACCTTTGATTTGAAAGGTTACGATGCTATTCTTTCAGTTTCTCCGGCTTATAGCAAACCCAACCAGGAAGGAATTTTTCAGCATTATAAACTATTGAATGCCCAAACACCTCTTCCCATTATTCTATACAATGTACCGGGTCGTACAGGCCAGAATGTAACTGCCGATACACAGGTACGTATTGCTCATGAATGCAAAAATATTTTCGGAACTAAGGAAGCAAGCGGGGATTTTATCCAGGTCATGCAGATCATTAAATACAAACCAAAAGATTTCATGGTCATTAGCGGTGACGATTTAATTACACTGCCCATGATTGCCTGCGGTGCAGTGGGATTGATTTCTGTTGTTGGCAATGCCTATCCGAAAGATTATTCTGAAATGGTTCGTCTTTGTCTTGCCCGAAGATTTAGTGAAGCCTTGCCACTGCATTATAAATACTCCGATATTATTACTTCTATGTTTGCAGAAGGCAGTCCCAGCGGTGTGAAGGCCTATTTGGCTGAAATGGGACTTTGCAGCAATGTTACCCGTTTACCCGTTTGGCCTGTGAGTAAAAAACATCTGGAAAAGATCAAAGAATTAATGAAGAGTATTTAATATCATAATTGAGATGATCAAACGAGTATTGGCTTTGTTAATCTTTCTTATATCAGTTGTATCAGTTTTTTCTCAGCACACTGTTCAATTTATTATCCATTCGCTTCCGGACTTTCATCCTTCAGACAGCAGCCTCTATCTTGCCTGTTCATTCAATGGCTGGAATCCGCAGGATACGAAATTTCATTTTCGAAAAAATGAAAATGGAAATTATTTTTTTGGGACTAAACTTGACGACGGCAGGTATGAATTTAAAATTACAAGAGGAGCCTGGGATAAAGTGGAATGCAGAAAAGGAGGGGCCGATATTCAAAATCGGTCTTTCGATCTTACAGCCGATACAACCATCAATCTGGTGATAGAAGAATGGGCGGACAGGTTTGTAAAAAAAACACGGGTTAGTACTGCCAGTAAAAATGTTCACATCGTTGATGCAGCATTTTTAATCCCACAATTGAAAAGAGTAAGAAGAATCTGGATCTATTTACCTACGGACTATTTTAGCTCTCAAAAAAAATATCCTGTGCTTTATATGCAGGATGGCCAAAATGTTTTTGATGATTCTACATCTTTTGCGGGCGAGTGGGGCGTTGATGAAACACTGGATTCTATTGGCATTCACCGGAAAGAAATGATCGTTGT
>JBIOGV010000001.1:0-51880 GCA_044448365.1 Chitinophagales bacterium | reverse complement strand
AATGGTTCCATAATCAGGTTTTAAGAGACCAATAATACATTTGATCAGTACAGATTTCCCGGAACCGGATCTGCCCAGTATCACTAAATTTTCTCCTTTTTTGAGATCCATGTTAAAATCAATGAGAACATGATTCGTTTCAAACGATTTATACAGATGCCGGATCATTAACAATTCTTCACCGGAATCCAGCTTTGCATTTTTTAATATTTTTTCTTCTGCAAGCATAGTTTAATTAAGTCCTAAAAGGTCAGAGATCTGTACTGCAACCAGGTCAATAACAAAAATCATTACGGATGAAACAACTACAGCTGAATTCGCTGATCGACCAACACCTTCTGTTCCTTTGCTTGAGTTATATCCTTTATAACATCCAATAATACCCACTGCAAAACCAAAAAAATAAGATTTTAAAAACGCAGGAATAACATCTCCGAAAGAAAGATTGGCAAATACCTGTGACCAAAACAAATGAAAACTTGTTGTTCCGCGGATATTCACACCAAGATAAGAACCATACAATGAAATTGCATCGCCTAACACTACTAATACCGGTAACATGAACGTGGATGCAAGCACTCTTGTAACAACCAGATATTTGAAAGGATTGGTTCCACTTACCTCCATTGCATCGATCTGTTCAGTTACTCTCATCGAGCCCAACTCAGCGCCGATACTACTGCCGATCTTTCCTGCAAATATCAATGCCGTGATAACCGGGCCTACCTCTCTTACGATAGCAATACCTACAATAGCCGGCAGTTGGGATTCAACGCCATAATCTACCATGGATGGCCTTAATTGCATGGTTAACACCAATCCCATAATGAAACCTGTTAAACCCACCAGCGGCAATGATTTATACCCGATAATAAAACATTGCCAAAAAAATTCTTCTATCTCATAACGGGGTCTGAACCATCTTGAAAAAAAACGGGCTGTAAAGCGGGAGAGATGTCCTGCCTCATTAAAGAAATTTCGCCATGAGGTTGCCTGTTCCATGCATTAAATGATAAACGAATTTTATTCTTTTTTTCTAAGAATAATTATGAAAATGGTCACGGATAAAAGTGATTGTTATCAAATAAAGAAGAGATCCGGTTTTATTTGCTAAGAAATAATCGTAACGTTTGTCCCACTTAGGAGAATAGATATGAAAATGACGCCGATTGCCTGCTTTTATAACCCAGGCAATTATTTCTATCTGTGAGCCACAAAGACAGGTAATTTATGATCCCTTATGACATCCGCAACAAAACTTTTCTTAAACATGTGGGAAAAAATGGACCGGTTGAAAGCCCCACTGATCAAAACAGACGCTTTTTTTTCGCTTGCCCATTTGTGAAAGAATTGTTTCGGATTTGCAGGCAACCTGAACAAAGTAAGATCCGGAAAATGCCTGGCCGCTAATTCTTCTATGTACACCACATCCGGGAACTCTTTTTCATGCTCTTCTTTTGCATATACAAGCAAGGTTTTATTCTTGCACAATTCAGGAAACAGGTAAGTGAATTGCCTGATGGCATAAACTGAATCATCGGTACCGTTGTAGGTGAGAATATTACTCTCTGGAAATTCAAATATTTCCGGTACAACCAATACAGGACATTCGGAATCATGCAATGTGTCCTTCAAACTTTCATTAGGTTGGTTGATGCCAAGATTTTCATAAAACGATTCACTTCCTATAATTAACAAATCGGCAAATCTCGTTTCCTTTTTGAGCATAGGTAAGGCAAAATCAGAAAAATTCCTGTGAGTTCTGTATTCCATATTATTCTTCTGACAAAGGGATTCAAACTCAGCAATATTTTTCTGCACCGCAATTGTATCTTCTTTCTCCAGGAGTGGTATAAATAAAGATCCTGCTACTCCTTCCGCATAGCTCCAGACATTCGCGTAATTGATCTGTGGAAGAAAAACGCCAACAACAAGTATAGGCGATTGTTCATTCATTCGTTTTGCAAATTCAAAAGCTCCTTCGGAGAAGTTAGTCCCGTCAAAAGCCAGGAGTATCTTTTTCATATTGAAAAATTTCATATCTAAAATACTGTTAATGATAGAAATATTGAATGACCGGAAACAACAGTTTCAATGATTGTCGTCAAAGATTATTGAGTTTATAATTACTTATTACGGGTTAACTGGTATAAGATTATCATCGATGACCGCCGTCAAAGAATATGCTAATGATCATCATTTCCATTGATCCGTTTAATAAATAGTTTTGAAAAAAGAAAATCATGGAATTCCGCTATCACAGTGAAGTGGAAGTGCTGCTTTCAAAAGCTTCACTAAAAGGTGAATTGAACATCCCACCAAAAGCAACAAGCATTATTATTTTTTCACACGGGAGTGGAAGCAGCCGGTTAAGCCCCAGGAATAAAATTGTTGCTGACTATTTTCACAAAAATAATTTTGCAACTCTTTTATTCGATCTTCTCACAAAAGAGGAAGACGATCATTTTTACAATCGGTTTAATACTGAATTGTTAACGCACAGGTTAATCGATACAACAAAATGGATTGAAAATTTCGAACCCTCACGTCATTTAAGTATTGGATATTTTGGCGCCAGCACAGGCGCTGCATCCGCATTAAAGGCTGGAGCATCTTTACCAAATATACAAGCTATCGTTTCACGTGGTGGAAGGCCTGACCTGGTTATGGAATCATTGAGAGGTGTAAAAGCTCCCACTTTATTGATCGTAGGAAGCCTTGATCCGGAAGTTTTAGATCTGAACAAAAAAGCCTATGCACAATTGATTTGTGAAAAAAAACTGAGGTGATTGAAGGCGCCTCGCATTTATTTGAAGAGAATGGGAAAATGAGACTTGTATGTGAAAAAGCAGGTAATTGGTTCAAAAAGTATTTACAACCATTAACAAGGGCTTTGTTGACCTATTAATATCAATATATGTTTCATGATAGAATTGATGCAGGTTTGCAGCTTGCAAAAAAATTAAGAAAATACAAGGACAGTCCCGGGATCATCCTCGCTGTACCCAGGGGAGGTGTGGTTGTTGCATATACAGTAGCAAAAGAACTGGATCTTCCGATGGATCTGATCCTTGTAAAAAAACTGGGGCACCCGATGAATAAAGAATATGCTATTGGCGCTGTTAGCCTGACAGATGAATTCGTGATCCCTGACCCGGGAGCGTCACAGGAATATGTTGATGAAGAAATCGACCGGATACGCAGGAGTCTGAAAAAAATGTATCCCAAATTTTCTGAGGATGAAGAAGTCAAAGATTGGAAAGGGAAAACAATCATTGTAATTGATGATGGAATAGCGACCGGGAATACTTTACTGGTAACAGTGAGAATGTTGAAGAAAAAAGAACCTTCAAAAATAGTGATTGCTGTTCCCGTTGCTTCTGCTGATGCGATACAAAAGTTAAGTAAGGAAGTTGATGATGTTGTATCTGTTCTCGAACCTGAAATATTCTCCGGCGTAGATAGTTTTTATGAAAACTTCGAACAGGTGACTGACAATGAAGTTATCTATTACCTTGAAAGATTAAGAAGAGAAATGAAAAAAGTTGGTTAAAATGAAAATGATTCTTCTTTTTTTTTCGCTTTTTATTTTATATCCGGTGATTGATAAAAAAAACCCGCCTGCACAAAATAATTCACCCAAAAAATCAGTTGCAAAAAAAATTGAGGAAATTAATAAACAAGTGCCTGTACTCTGTTATCACAACATTAAAAAAAATCCAAAACGGGAAGATTTCCTGACAATTAGTGAAGCGCATCTGGATGCACAATTAAAGCTTTTATACGACAGCGGTTATCATTCAATTTTACCTGATCAGTTATACAAGTATTTAACTCTTGCTGCTGGCTTACCCTCAAAACCGATTTTGCTGAGTTTTGATGATACCCATGAGGAGGATTTTTCAATTGCAAAAACAATCCTTGAAAAATATGGATTTAAGGCTGTATTTTTTATAATGACAGTATGCATTGATAAGTCAAACTATCTAACATCTGCTCAGATCAAAGAACTTTCAGATGATGGTCATACGATTGGAAATCACACCCGGAATCACCCAAAAATAACTACACTCACGGGAAAAGACTGGGAAGAACAAATTGGCAAGCCGGGATCGAAACTTGAGAAATTAACAGGCAAACCGGTCAATTTTTTTGCCTACCCATATGGAGTATGGAATGAGGTTTCGATTCATGAATTAAAAAAAAGAAATCTTAAAGCGGCATTCCAGTTGTCAGGAAAGACGAGCGCGAATGAACCACTATTTACGATAAGACGCATAATGGTTTCGGGTTTATGGTCGCCGTTTGAATTGAAAAGGCAAATGGAAAAAGCGTTCAGATGATTCAACTAACTCAGGGAACAAAACTAAACATCACATCAAAGCATCCGATCCATTACTAATACCGCAGCTCCCTGAATTTTTCCTTTCCTGAAACTTTCTAAAGCATCATTTGTTTTGCTTAATGGGAACGTTTGTGTTTCATTTTTAATAGGAACCAAAGAAGCTATTCTTAAAAATTCTTCTCATTCTTTCGAAAATAAAAAGCTTCAGGAAATCGCCTTAAAGGCCTGGCTGTTTAACCGTGTCTTGGTTTATTAGAATGATCTCCCGGCCTTCTGTTGCCGTTCTTATTTTCCCTCATTTCAGGCCTTACCTTAACAGGATGACCAATTTTTTTTCCCCGATAATCAGGTTGCTGCGGTTGAACGGATATTTCCTTTTTCTTTTCCGGTGTAAAATTTTTTCGTAAGTCATTAATCCTGTTTCTTTCTTCCTGTTTCCAATAGATCTCTTTGCGCTCATTTTCATTGAAGCCTCTCAGATTAGAAATATCTGCATTGCGGTAAAAGCTGTGATAGTAATAGCGCGGATAGTGAGAAACATAATATTGGTGATGCCTCCATGGCTGGAATACATTCACATTGAGAGCAATCACAAAGCCATTAAAAAGGTCATAGTTACTATACATGGGTGGTAATACTGACGAAAAAAACCATTGACCATTGTCCAGGTATGCAAACTCTTCATCAGTCAGATCGTAATACACTTCAATATCGGGAAGATAGTAATACCTGACACCTTCATAATAAGGCGGAGCCCATAAAGGATTTGTGTAATGAACATCAAAGGCCGTATAGGAAGGAGTACTGCATCCGGGTAAACAATACAGCGAAATCAAGAACACCGCAATAACACTGATTTTTTTCAGAGCTTTCATATAACAATTATTTAATTGCCTGCTTTGTAAAAAGGTTTCGGACTTTCCCTTACTCATTTTTATTCATATTTCCGAAGGTATTTAAAGGATGACCAGTAAACCGTGAGCACCATCATTGAAATTGATGATTGTTGGCACATATTTCTTAGAAAACGCCTAAACTTTTAAGGAGAAATCACAATCAGCAGTAGTTCTGACAGTCGTCATTTAGTCCATAAAGAAGAGAATATAATTTTGATTCAGAAAAAATTTATGATCGGGAAATTATCATCTGAAGAAATTGAAAACCTGCTTTCAAAGCAATGTGTTGGTCGCATAGGTTGTTATGACAACGATGTTGTATATGTTGTTCCGATCAGCTATGCCTATGATGGCTGCAATATCTATTGTCACACTTATGAAGGCAAAAAGATGGAAATGATGCGTAAGAATCCAAAGGTTTGTTTCCAGATTGATGACATGAAAGATATGGCCAATTGGAAAAGCGTGATCACCTGGGGTGAGTTTGAGGAAATAAATGATAAGGAAGAAAAAATAAAAATATTGAAGATCCTTCTCCAAAGGCGATTGCCCGTTTCTTCAAGTGTTACTACCCATTTGGGTAAAACATGGCCATTTTCAGGAGAAGGTTCAAATGGGTTAAATGATATTCCGGGAATTGTATTCAAAATCTGTTTGAAAGAAAAAAGCGGAAAGTTTGAAAGCACTTCAATTCCACCGCTGACTATGTACCATTGATCAAAATAACTATCAGAAAAGAATTTTTAATGAGTGTGATCCCAATCATTTTTGGCCTTAATTCAAATCATTTCTTATCTCCCAGGTCTTGCCTACTTTTAATTACAAAAAAATAAGTTTATGAGAACGATCATCGCGGCCACAGATTTTTCCCCGGTTTCATACAATGCGGCATACTACGCAGCTGATTTAGCAGCAGCTATGAATGCAGAATTATCATTGATAAATATAGTACAGCTGCCCGTTACTATCAGTGAAATTCCCATATCCGGTTATGCTTTCGATGAGATGATCGAAGACTCGGAAGAAGAACTCAAAAAACTCAGGGATAAATTGGCAGAACATGTAAAAAATAAAATAAAAATTGATACTAAAATACCCATTGGATCTGTACCCGGCTTATTACAGGAAGAAGCCCGGGAAAAAAAAGCCTTTGCCATTGTTTTGGGAACAGATAAAACAACAGCAATCGAACACTTGTTTACTGAAAACCACGCTTTGGCCGCTATACATGGAATTTCAACTCCCGTTTTAATTGTTCCTGAACAAACCTCTTATAAAAACATCAGAAAAATTGTACTCGCCGCAGATTTAAGAGAACCTGGAAAAATCACGCCTTTGCAATTTCTGAAGGATTGGATAAAACTATTTAATGCAAAACTGGATATTGTGAATGTGGTTAAAAAATTTCAAAATAAGCCGGAATATGCCGCCGGTACGATAGCATTGCAAAATGAGTTGGAACAGTTCAATCCTGAATTTCATTTTATTTATGAAGACAAAGTGACAGAAGCTATTGATGAGTATATTGAACAAAACCATCCGGACCTGCTTGTGACAATACCGGCAAAATATGGATTTTTTGCGCGACTTTTTCATAAAAGCAAATCGAAGCAACTTATTCGTCATCCCCGTGTCCCTGTTCTTTCTATCCTTGAGTAGTTCTAAATGCTGAACGCCTCACGAATATTTTAATGATTAAGAAGCGCAGTTTGACAGCATCTTATTGGGATCATTTTACATCCTTTATGAAATCGTTATTCCTGATACCTGTCATTCTTAAATGTGACAACAGGCATTGATTGGAAATAATCATAGATATAGTTTCGAATCAAAATTTATTGGTAACTAAAATTCTTGATCATGAAAACCGATTATCAAATTCAAAAAAATGTAATGGCCCAACTTAACTGGGAGCCTATACTGAATGCGTCAGAAATAGGAGTGGCTGTAAAAGATGGCGTGGTTACCCTTTCAGGAATTGTAGATACGTATACAAAAAAGATGGAAGCAGAAAGAGCTGCCAGAAAAGTATACGGTGTCAGGGCCGTTGCCCCTAACATTCAGGTTGGCGTTTCTCCAATCTTTAAAAAAACGGACAGTGAAATTGCCGAAACAGTTCTCAATGCATTAAGGTTACACACGGCTGTAATGGAAGACAGGATCAGGATCAAGGTCGAAAATGGAACAGTAACACTTGAGGGTGATGTTGAATGGGAATATCAACGCAAAGCCGCTGTTACTGCTATTGAAAACCTTCCGGGAGTACGGGATGTTTTCAATTTTATCATTGTTAAACCGAAAGTGGCAGCAAAGGATATAGAAAAGAAGATCAGCGCAGCATTCCACCGCCATGCAACGATTGATGCTGAAAAGGTCACGGCAGAAATAATTGGCTCAAAAGTAATTCTGAAAGGAATCGTCAGATCATTGGCCGAAAAAGAAGATGCCGAAAATGCAGTGTGGCCGGCACCCGGTGTAACTACAGTAGATAACAGGTTGATTGTTGAAGAAGAAATTGGCGTTTTTTAAAAATGCATCCTGCTATGAAATATCACTGACGAAGGAGGCTACTTTAGTTAATTGATTTATTGGAGTTACTACAATTGTTTATGAATTATGAATCACACATACAGGGCAACAGACCGGTTGTAATTGATTTTTTTGCTGAATGGTCGCAACCCAGCAAACTGATGGCACCAATATTTCAGGAGGTAAAAGAGAAAGTCGGTGAAAGAGCGGCCATTCTGAATATAGATGTTGAGAAAGAACAGGAGTTAGCTGAATTTCATAATATACAAACAGTACCCACCCTGATCATTTTTCATAAAGGGCAGGCGATATGGAGAAAAAATGGGATCTCATCGGCCCATGAAATCCTGGAACACTTGCAATCATTGCTTGATTGATGGTTTTTTGCCAGTACTCATTGTTATTGAAAATAAGGCCAGCATCATAATTTTAATGATGTGTTTCAATTTTTAAAAAATGCACCAGTTGATACCTTAAATGACCATCATCACAAAAAATGATGATTCCCCTCATTGATTACTGCGGATTAATAAACTTCTTTTGTAAATAATTAAAACTTCCATTGCAGTACCTCTACTTCAAAATCTTTATCTAATTATCAAATAATTTTTATGAACTATCATCCTTTTGAATCTGAAGAGAGGACAGGGGTAACATATAAAAAAATTGATGTTACGTCCGCATTGTTTAAACAGAATGATTTCATACCCAGGCGATATACCTGTGATGGAAAAAATGTGAATCCTTCATTGAACATTGATCATATTCCCAAAAAAGCTGCAAGCCTTGCAATTATTGTCGATGATCCCGATGCACCGCTTGGAACCTGGTTACATTGGATGATGTGGAATATTCCCATTACACATCACCTGAAAGAAGAAGAAGCTCCCGGAATACAGGGCATGAATGATTTTGGCAAACATATTTATTCAGGTCCGTGTCCCCCCAAAGGAACCCATCGGTATTTTTTCAAGGTTTATGCGCTGGATTGTAAACTTGATATTCCTGTCAGTTCAAACAAAGATGATCTTGAAAAAGCAATGAACGACCATATTATTGGTTTTGGAGAGCTGATCGGGTTGTTTAGGAGAGACTAAGAAAAGAGCAAAAAATATTTTAAACAACTTTCATTTTTAAAATTCAATTTGGCTAAAAAGAAAAGAAGCTTCAAAAAAATACCCTTCAAAACGAAGGGTATTTTTTTTGGATGCCCAAATCCTCAGAACCTGATTCCAGCACCAACTGTGAAATTCAAGGAAGTCATTTTTTGGCGGGCTGGAACATTTTCTGCTGAAGTGTTCAATTCACCTGAAGCAGTGAAGTTGAATTTCGGTTCCATATACATATAATCCAACCCCGTAAATAAATAGCCATTTTGTCCAACCTGAAAACGTATTCCGCCACTCACCTTCATGGGAACAGCAGTGGCCCAATCTTCGGCCGTTGACCCCGAAGTGCCAGCGATACTTACTTCTGCTTTTGGTGAATTGGCACGGGCAACACCAGTCATTAGACTAAAATCTACAATCGTTTTAGTGGAAACATTCCCCGTTATTATCGGACCCACTACTAAACCATAATACTGCCAGTGATCCACAGAGATATTCATTTCACTCGGGGCACCTGCTGCCACTAATTGATCTTTTAGCCGTTGTTCATCAAACGAATAATGGGAATAAAATATTGATCCACCAAGTCCAAAATTTTTGATGAAATTATACCCTCCGTGGAGATCAATTGCAAATCCGGTTTTTGCATAAGCAGCCTGGCTGTTGTTAAGAAAATCGGTTGAACTAAAATCACCGACAGGAAACGATGGGCCAGCCGAAAGGATCAAAAACCCCTTTTTCTCAGGACTTGCTCTTCTTTCCTGGGCCATTCCAGTCATATATAATGATAGAACGGCAACCAACAATAATAAAGTCCTTTTCATAAAAAAATTTTAAAATTATTAAATCGAATTTTTCAATATCATAAATGCATGATTAAAAACATATATCAAAATTAGAGTTACTCCCTTTGCCCGGAAATGATGATGGTCAAAGAAAAAAATGACCGGTAGGAAAAAATGATAATTTGGAACTGGGATTAAAAAAATTACCTGAAGGTTACCATTTTTTGAGTTACTATAAAAACAAGGCAGGCGTAATAAAACCTGCCTTGCAAACGGCTCATGCAGTTTATCGCCTTTTCTTTACTGTGCTTCTGCACTCGCCTGTTTAATCCGACCTCGTCCTGATTAAGCTAACAGTTTTTATCCTGTTTCGGATTTCTAGTTTACTGTCTTTTAAACTGCCATCTCTACTTTCCTGCTTAATCGGCTCATCCGAATTGAAACCATGCAAAAGTACATTTGGCTGCTGTGCTGAAACAATGATGGTTATCAGAAAAATCTCTGTTTGCCGTCAAAATAAATCAGGCGATTTGCTCTAATAAATAATTTGGAAGCTCTACCTGGTGAATCTGTTCAAGTTGTGTTTCTAACCAATCAAGATGGTTTTCTTCATCAGCAAGGATTGAACAAAATAGTTCCGCTGTACCATCATCATTACAGCTTACAGCCAGGTTGATAGCATTATTGTAAGCTTCAAGGGCTTCCTGTTCTGCTGCCCGGTCATTTTTGAATTGCTCTTCAATGCTATTGCCAATGGCAATCTTATTGAGTCTGTCAACAGAAGGAATGCCCTCAAGAAACAGGATGCGTTCAATCAATTTTTCAGCATGCTTCATTTCCCCAATAGCTCTTTGCCTGATTATGTCGTGAAGATGTTTGTATCCCCAATTCTGGCACATTTCAGAATGAACGATGTATTGATTCACCGCGGTCAATTCATCAGATAGAAGTGCATTCAGCGTTTCAATCATTTGTTTGCTCCCTTTCATATAATAAATAATTTACTCGCTTCAAGATTATTAAAAGTGGCCGCCCGGAAAATGACCACCCTCACTTAAAAATCTGACATATATCATTGATGAAATAATCAATCGTTTTTTTCTGATAACAATCGGATTTTTCATTGATAGCAGTCATTGAATATATGGTCCGGGTAAAATATCATTGCGTATATAAATTAATTTTTGAACCGGTAAACTAACTATGTAAGTAAGCCCACAATTTGATGACAGAAAATGAAACTTCATTCTGAAATATCAATCGGCTGGATCATTGTGTATGCCGGTCTCCTCTTATCTCTTTCTGGTAAAGATTCTATACAATCTGCGCGGGCAAACATTCCCCTAACGGATTCAATAAGCAAAGGAAAACTTTTTAAATATTTTCAGGACAGTACCAGTGATAGCCGGGAAAATGCCTACCTGGACATGCCGGAGACAATAAAAAAATAATCTTACTCACCCATGAATCAAATGAATTTTACATTAAAACAAACGATCCAGGAAATAGAATCATGGAAAAAAACACTGGTATTCCTTCAACATGAGAATCTTCTTCAAAAAGATAAACTGGTGGAAATACTAAAGAATAGCAACGGGAAAGCCGAAGATCTGCTGGAAATAGCAGAAGGATATCAAAATCAGTTTTTGCGGCAAGATGAAACGTTCAGGCTTATGTGGAAAGATCTTACAAAACTTGAAAGATCATTGTTGGAAGATCCCGGAATAAATGATCATTATGAAAAGCAGGTAAATCATTGGATAAAACGATTAAGCAAGGAATTAAGAATTTTGGATACTAATTCTATTGAACTTAAAAAGGATTTTAACAGGTTCCTCGACATTTGTTTTACCGAAAATTGATTATTACCCGGCAGGCCTGATAAACAAAGGCAGTGGAAAATCTTGCCATTTTAGCAGTCATAATAATCAGGTCAAAGAATCGTGTATAGTCAGTTCCTGTCTCAACAGGTCGTACTTCCTGGCTTTATGGATTGATTTTGTATAAAAGGATGGTGCATCCTTTTTTTGTTCCCGGTCGAGAAGCTCTTGTATCGCTTAACCGAAGACTTCCGGTTTTTATTGGTAATAACCGGATGGAATTCTGTTCCCCTTTTTTGATATACCGGTTATTTCGCTTCATATGCTACTTTCAGCATCAAATCTACTTTCAGAGGTGAGGAGTAAAAAATGATGGCTATAAAAAAATAGTGACCCTGATCAGATAAACTATTTATGGAATCATTAGTTAAACATGTTTTCGAGTTTGTGCTTATTCAGAAGGGTAATGACCCCGTGATCCATATCAATAAGCTGTTCTTTCTTAAAATCAGCAAGTGTCCTGATCAGTGATTCAGTAGCTGTACCGGCAATTGTGGCTAAATTCTCACGACTGATGTTTATAGAAAAGTTTGCTTGTGAATCCTGGTTATATTTTTCGTCAAGCTCGAGTAAGGCAGTAGCTACCTTTTTTCGTAATGAATTATAAGCTAGTCCTACCAAATGCTCTTCTTTTTCCTGGATGTTTTTTGTAAGCAGCCTGATGAAAGTTCGTGCTGCTTCATGGCTATTATTCATTAATTCATCAAAATCTTCTTTTGGAACAATGGCCAATTCAGCATCTTCTATTGTTTCAGCCGTTTCTTTGTAGTTCGCACCTTCCAGCAAAGCTGCATAACCCAGGAAATCTCCCTTGTTCAATAATTCAACTACTAATTCTTTTCCATCATCATTTGTTTTGTAAGTTTTTACTTTGCCTTTTTGGATATAAAACAATCTCGCAGGCCTGTTGCCTTCAAAGTAAATGATTTGCTTTTTTTTGTATTTATTTATGTTTCTCCCTTCAATCAGCTCCCTGAGCATACCTTTTGCCAGGGTTTTTTCTGTTTCATTTTTTTGAACAGGTCCCTGTGAAAATTGTTGTCTTAAAAGTTCTGCCTTTTTTAAGCGGCCATCTAAGGCATTTAGAAGTTCCGTGCCTGAAAATGGTTTCGTAATATAATCATCCGCGCCCAATTCCATACCTCTTCTAACCTCTGCTTTTTCAGTTTTTGCCGTCAGGAAAATAAAGGGCGTATTCATTGTTTCTTTATTTTTTTGAAGCGCATGTAATACTCCATATCCATCCAATACCGGCATCATAATATCACATACAATCAGATCGGGGTTTTCTTTCAAAGCTATTTCCACTCCTCTTTTACCGTTTTCTGCAGTGAGGACTTTGTAATTGGCCAGTTCCAGTATCTCAGCAGTATTATTGCGAACGTCATCATTGTCTTCTATCAGCAAAATCTTTTTCATGAAACATTTATTTAAATAAAAGGATACAGATCAGCAGGCGACATCGATCAACAAATTTTTTCTAAAGTTGATCCTTAAAAATAACAGTGAATTCGGTTCCCTCATCCAATTGACTCCTGAAATCTACTTTTCCGTTCATTAATTCAGCATACCGGTAAACGATATGTAATCCAAGCCCGGTCCCCTGGATATTTGCCGCATTAGTACCACGGAAAAACCGTTCCGACAAATGTTCCTGGTCTTCCACAGAAATGCCTATACCATGGTCCTTAACTGACAATATAAATTCAGCATCTATTTTTGTCCTGATCTCTATTTCAGAATTTTTATTGGAGAATTTTATAGCATTGGAAAGGAGATTGGAAATAATATGCCTTAACAAGCCTTTATCCATTCTCACTGTTCCCTTACCCGTATGTTTATATACAATGGTCTGGTTTTCCTTTAGAATAGGTTTGATTTCCTCAATGATATTGTTTATCAGTTCGCAGACATCTATTTCAACCGGGTTGACTGATATTTTTCCTTCTTCGATTTTACCGAGGGAAAGGAAATCATTCAGCGTATCGGTAAGCGTGTTTACTGAAGAGATGATCCTTTCCAGATGCTTTTCCCTTTTTGCCTGGTCTTCTGTTTTTGCATATTTTGACAATAAATAAGCAGAAGAAAGAATAGTACTAAGCGGAGTTCTGAATTCGTGTGAAGCCATTGACACAAACCTTGATTTTAATTCACTGAGTTCCCTTTCTTTTTCAAGAGCTCTTAGTAAATCTCCCTCCACTTTTTTGAGCCTGGTAATGTTGCTTATGATGATGCCCACTTTATCTATTGAGTTATTGGGTTCCAGTAACGGGAATGCTTCCATGGCATAGCTATCAGGTCTTAAACAACAATCAGACAATTCAAAGTCAGAAACAATATTTCCATGAAAAACTTCTGATAGTTCGGATTTAATCTTTTGGTGAAGTGAGTAAGGAAAAATAGAAAACACTTTTTCCCCGATCAGTCCAGCCGGATCGATCTTTAATTGCTGGTATAACTCTCCGTCAGTATAAATAAAATTGAAATTCCTGTCGATAATGCTGATTGATCCGTCAGGATAATTCTTTAATAACTGCAAAAAAAGATCCTGTATTGCCGGATTTTTTTTGTAGGACAAAGAGTATTCCTGAGTCATCAGGGGTTGATCAAATACTTTTGTCTCTTTCATATCTCTGCGCTTAATATTTCCTATTCCCGAGCCTGGGGTTTAAGCAATTATACTCTTATTCAAAGAAATTTTTAGTGACCTTTCTCAGGTATTGAAATGATAGTTACGCCAGTTGCCGGGGAACATTGATAAGCTTGGCCATTATTTTTTGAATCCCTACTCATCACCCCACTATAGTTTATCCGAGGATTGGGGATACAGGATATTCCAACCCCACTCTTCCAGGGCGAGTTTCCTCTTGACTGCATGAGAAATTATCTAAGAAAACTAAGAGGACCAGACGGCGAAAAACATCTATTTTCAGTAACCTGTTTGTTTCGAAAAGAAAGTTCAATTTGGTCAATTCATTTATTCATGCTTAAGATTAATTCCCCATATCAGCCAAAAAATCCAGATTAAGGTCGTAACAATGGCAATAGTAAGAGGAAACCAAAATGCCGTGATGGTACAAAGAGAATAAAGAGCGAATGCAAAGTATCCGTATTTACCGTTTTCTCGAGTTGCCAGGTTTGATTTTTCATTTTTAGCTAACTGATTTTTAACTGCTGTTCTGGATATCAAAATCCAGCTGATTGCCTGAAATGCCATAGTAGATTCATAAAGAACTACAGCGGGGGCGGCATGATCAGTTAAAAGAAATTCCCCCAGCAAGGAGGTCGGGAATGGCAAAAAAGCAACAGTAAGCAGCAAAAAACCATTTGCATAGATAAATGAGGCAGATGATTTATTCACCAGTTTCAATGCATTGTGGTGGTTAACCCAGGTTATGAGGATGATAGCGAAACTTAAAACAAATGCAAATATAGGCGGAGCAATATGCCTAAGCGCAAGCCAGAAATCAGCATTGGTATTGATACTGACTGATGCAGGGATTTTGATATCAATAATCAATAAGGTTAATGCTATTGCAAATACTCCATCGCAAAAAGTTTCTAATCGTGAGTTGGGGTTTGTTTCTGCCATATTATTATTTAAAGGGTTCTGTTCTTATAAATAACGACGCTTTGAGTCGTACCCGGTAGCGACATCCAATGTCAGCTGCCACTGTGCACTTCCCGATCGATGTTCTTTTCCATTTTGAATTCTTCTGTTGAATGACCATTTTCAAATTTGCTGACTATGGGTTGAACGATTGTAAATCCTCTTTTTTCATAAAAGTCTATTGCCCCTTTATTTTGCCTGTTTACAATGAGTTCAATTGTTGAAGATTTTAACTCATGTGCACGTTTATATACAAATGACATTACTTTGTCGCCAATCCCTTTTCCCCGGAATTCCTTTAATAAATATAGTTTGCTTAGCAGCAGGATTTCATTTGTGGCGTGAATCCCCAGGTAGCCGGCAATGTTTTCCTTGTAATTTAGTAAGTAGTATTCAAATCCTTCCACTATTTGTTTTTGTATTGCTGTTACTGTTTGAAATTTCTCCACAAAGAAAATACAATGATCAAGGGGAACATAAGGAGCATAGAATTCTGGTATAATTTCCCAAGCAAGTCTCTCAATAATTTCTAATTGCTTTATTTCCTGCGCCGGAACTATTTTCATTGAGCTATATAAATACAAAGTTAAAATGGCTGCTTATGTCCGGTTCTTGCGGTGTCCGATCCCGGTAGCTACCAGGATTCATCTATCGATCAGTCCCGGAGACGGCTGCCGAATAAAGATAAAATTTATTTTGTGGATGATCAGGATAGGTCGTTCTTATAATTGCGAGATATATTTTTCTTCACCAACGAGTTTTCTTCTGACCTCATGAAACATTATTTTAGGAAAACTAAAATGGATTCGTCGGGAAAGCATTGTTCAACCCTGTTTCGTGGCAAAAACAAATATGACAGAATATATAACAAACTACTCGCGGATATCTATTTTTACTTTATCAAAAATGTATTAAATGTATTTGGTTTCAAAACCGGGGCGATTGTTTTGTTCCCGATCTTAACGATTATCTTCTTTTCTTCATTGCCGTTGTTTTGAGTTACAATGACAATGCTTTTATCCGGGTTAATAAATGCGAGCAAATTATCAAACGAGCCGGTTGTATTCAGCCTTTTTGCCCCGGGCTTGACAAAATGGCTTACATGTTTCATCAAATAATACTCATAATTGTATTTATAAGTTTTATTTACTGTGTCAACGCTAACCAATGAATTTTGCTTCCAGCCCCATGTACTAATGCCGCCTTGTTTTAAAGATGTATTCCAATACATGTAGGCATTCGCTCCATTTTTAAAATAATGCTCCATCAAACTCCAGGTATATACACAATATTTCCAATCATTTTTACCATTGCCGCATTCCTGCTCGGTTTGGTATAGTGTAAGTGCCGGGTATTGTTGGTGAATAGCGGCAATAGCCCCTTTTCCTGCCCATTGAAAACCTGCACCTTTAATGTATTTACTGCTTTCAGGGCTTGTTAAAATAGTATCAACCATCTTTGGGTTTGCCCGTTCAACAGTTCCAAAGAATACACTAACACCAAGTGACTGCATCCGGGGGCCTAAATAACTGATGAACTTTGCGAGACCTGCTGCTGTCCACGTACAACTCGGAAATACCTGTGCTGAATTAAATTCATTCTGAGGCATCACCGTATTTATTTTTATGTTTTGCCGCCTGTATGCCTGTATAAATTTTTCAAAGTATACAGCATACGCTTTGTAATATTTTTCGTTTTGTATAAACATATCTGTACCTTCTTTTCCTTCTTTACCCGGCTCTAAACCGTTGTTGATCCGGGTGAGATCCATACCAAATTCATCTGATTTAAAGTTAACATCCCCCAATACGCTTCGGGCTGCATAATGTTTATTATATTTCATCCAGGCTGGTGGAGACCAGGGGGAGGCCCAAAGCTTCAGAGATGGATTAAATTTCTGAGCATTTTTTATAAATGGAATAAGCGTTTCCAGGTCATTTGCAATGCTAAAATTCTTCATTTCAAAATCCCCATCGGTTTCATCATAAGAATACCATTTGCGTGAAAAATCATTTGCTCCGACAGGCATCCGACAAATAGTAAAGTTTGCTCCAACACCGGGAGCAAATAATTCTTTCATTATACTTTCCCTGTCCTTTATGCTTAATAGACTCAACGAAGTCCATCCGAGTTCATTGAAGCACGTCCCAAAGCCTTCAATTATTTGCCCTGGCCGGTTAAATTGTACTTCCACATCTGCACTGACGATTGCTAAGGAAGGTTGTAAACTCTTTTCTACTTTCCATGGCTCTTGCTGCGATGTTGAAATCCATTCTACTTTAGTTTGTGCATCGGATACTACTGCCAGCATCATCAGCATCTTTAAGATCAATACTATTTTCATATGCCTCAATTAAATTAGATTCATCTAAAATATGACAATGCAGTCAAATACTTTTTCTTCGCCGACGAAGTCTCCTCCTGACCGTATTAAAATTCATTTTAAGAAAATTAAAAGAAATCTGTCGCTTTATTCATATATCCGCCCAACTAAAAGCAAAATATTTATGATTTACAGGTAACTGAAATGCAAATACTGCATGATGTGGCAGCTAAAAATGAGAGTTTCAAAAATAGTGCAATCATCATTTCATGTATGAACGAACTGAAACCGATCTTCTATTAAAATTCGCATGGGCGAATAACAACCAGGCAAGCCTGCGATCTGTGCCGGTAGTGAAGTAAAGGCTTTTGTAAACTTTTATTTAAAGCTGCTGTATTCTTCGCCTGTCACTCTTTGTAACCATACCACTAATCCTGATTGCGTGTTCGTATTAATTGCGATGTGAGTAAACTCGCCACCAGGTGAAGCGCCATGCCAATGTACTACACCAGGAGAAATTTTAACTACATCACCTTTATGAAGTAACTGTATCGGCTTACCTTTTTCCTGGTAATACCCAATGCCATCTGTTACCAATAAAATTTGTCCGCCCGGATGGGTATGCCAGTTGTTCCTTGCAGCGGGTTCAAATACAACATTCGCTATTTGGCAATTGAGAATAGGATCATTGGGCACCAGCATTTTTACCCATGCTGCGCCGGTGAAATAATCAGCCGGAGCTTTTTCACCTTTTTCAAAAACCTGGTATTGATTTTCTGAAGTATTCATAACTATTAAGAGTTTGGTTTGTTAATCCCGAGATTTTCACGAAAGTATTTTTCAGGAGATTCAATAGTTTTCGTAATCAAAGTTGCGAGGCTTTTCTGAGAAATTACCGATCCTTTTTCCGCTTCGCCTTTCCTGGTTGTCTCATAATCCACTTCATCCGCATTCGTAAACCAGGTTGGTCTCAGGATAGTGTATTCGAGGTTGGATGCTTCAATTACATCTGCAGCTTTTCGATAAGTTTTTAAAACGGGTCTTAAAGGAACGTCGTAGATACCTATCGAGCTGATGAAGATGAGTTTCTTAACTCCTGTTTCTCTCATTGCTCTCACAATGTTTTTTGCCATCGCCTCCAGGTCACCTGAAAGATTTGCATACACTATATCCTGTCCTTTTATTGCTTCTTTTAGTTGACTGATATTTAAAACATCCCCTTCAATGATATGACACCTTGAAACATCCTTATTTCTTAGCCTATTTTTGTTTCGCAAAAACAAGGTCAGGTTGATGTCATCTTTTTTTACTAAAATATCAATAACATGCGTTGCAATATTACCACTGGCACCGAGGATGATTACATTTTTCATTATTTAGTTCATTCGTCCGAACAATTATAGTCCTGTTGACTTTTCCATTGCCTCTGTGTAACGGGTGCCCATTATATTTATATGAGCAGAAGCAGCCTCAATTTCCTGGAGTTCCGCTGCTGTTAATTGAATGAAAGCGGCTCCGGCATTTTCAGTGAGCCGGTGAAGTTTTGTGGTGCCGGGTATGGGAACGATCCATGATTTTTGTGCCAGCACCCAGGCCAGTGCAATTTGTGCAGAAGTGGCATTTCTTTTTGCAGCAAATTGATTGAGTAAATCTAACAACGCTTTATTGGCAGTACGAGCCTCTTCAGTGAACCTTGGCAGGATATTTCGAATATCGCCTTCTCCAAACTTTGTGCTTTCATCAATTTTACCTGCTAAGAATCCTTTTCCAAGAGGACTAAAAGCTACCAGTCCAATGCCGAGTTCTTCAATAGTGGGAATGATCTCTTTTTCATGTTGTCTAGTCCACAATGAGTATTCACTCTGTAATGCAGCAACAGGTTGTACTGCATGTGCACGACGAATGGTTTGAGCACCTGCTTCAGAAAGACCAAAATGTTTTACTTTACCTTCTTTGATCAGATCCTTTACAGCACCAGCAACATCATCAATTGGAACATTCGGATCAACACGATGCTGATACAACAGATCAATCACATCAGTCCTCAATCTTTTAAGTGAACCTTCAACAGCTTTTTTAATGTTTTCAGGATGGCTGTTTACACCAACCATTTTACCATCCCGGATATCGAAACCAAATTTTGTGGCAATCACTACCTCCTTGCGGAAAGGTGCTAAAGCTTCACCCACCAGTTCTTCATTGTTATAAGGGCCATATACTTCTGCTGTATCAAAAAAACTAACGCCCTGTTCTACAGCTTTACCCATAAGAACAATCATATCTTTCTTCTCCGGAAATGGCGTATAAGAAAAGGTCATTCCCATACAACCGAGGCCAATGGCGGATACTTCGAGACCGCTGTTTCCCAATTTGCGTTTTGGCATTTTTGTTTCCATATTATTTTCTTTAAATTATGGAACAAAGCTAAATAGAAGGCAGGTCAGGAAATAACAAAAACGAAATAACTAATTACGAAATTCAAACATTACGGAATTTAAGCGGACTTAACTGGATATGCTTTTTAAAGAAGTTGTTGAAATGAGTTGTTTCAGTAAAGCCCAGTGCATAGGCAATTTCAGATACATTCCACGCACTATGCTTCAACAGGATTTTTGATTCCCGTAAAATGCGTTCGGCAATAATTTGCGATGTTGTTTTCTCCGTGGTCTCTTTTACTGCCCTGTTCAAATGGTTCACATGAACATTTAACTGTTTTGCGAAGTCCGATGCGGAACGAAGGCCTAATGTTTGGTGATTGTCATCAATCGGGAACTGGCGTTCTAATAATTCAAAAAAAAGTGTGGAAATTCTTTGGGATGCATTCATCGGCTGCTTATCAAATTTTGCAGACGGCAATTTCATTGCGAAATGCAACAATTCAAAAACAAGAGTGCGTAACACATCGTATTTATGCATGTAATCAGAATCAATTTCTTCAAACATGCTTTTATAAATACCGGTTACCTTGCTCACCTGTTCATCTGTCAGCTCAAATACATGTGTTCCGCCCGGTTGAAAAACGGTATATTGATTTAAGTTTCCGTATTGATGAAAAAAAGCCGGGGTGAACACGCAAAAAAAACCGCTTTGAATCCTGTCAGTATATTCACAGCTATACGGTATCTGCGGATTTGAAAATGCCAATGCCTGTCTTCGTATTTCGATGACTTCATCAGCATAGTGCATCCTGTAATTACCTATCACCAGCATGATCTTAAAATAATCTC
Source organism: Chitinophagales bacterium (assembly GCA_044448365.1). Lineage (GTDB taxonomy): Bacteria > Bacteroidota > Bacteroidia > Chitinophagales > Chitinophagaceae > VBAU01. The sequence continues at coordinate 31,176 of JBIOGV010000001.1, read as the reverse complement.
TCCTGCTGTAAGGAACCGGCTTAGCATTACTCCCGACAAAAGGATCCAGCCTGAACACATTGAAATGTCCAATTTCACTTCGGATATTCTCGGGCACCCCTTCGAATTTTCTTTTGTAAAATTCTTCTATGGTTTCCACGTTACGCATGTTCCACAAACTTACTATTTCCCGGCGATTCCTAGTGTTTGACATAAGTTTGATTGAAGGAGTAAATCACGCTTACATTCCAAACAAAGTTTTTGCTTCCCACGATATCTGTCTTAATTGTTTTGTTGATGATCGCTGAAACCGAAAGCGGAAATTCTTTCTTATCAACAGTAAATGATGAGGTAAAATAAAAACCATCCTGTGTATCCAGCTTTAAATAGTAGAATTGCGGAGTAAACCTAAAGGATAACTGGTTGCCCAATGGTATTCCCGAAACAGTGCTGTTCAATGTGAGAAAATGAGTGATATTAATTGAATTATTATCCAGCCCGCGGGAATACAGGTAGTAAATTCCCACGCTAACATTTTTACCGGGGAAATAATTGGGAGTAAGTTCGAGTGCGAAGTATCGCTGAGGTACCAGAACATTTTTTGACACGCCATTGGAAATAACGGGAATAGTTTGAAAGGCAAAGGCAGGATGGGCACCCAAATTCATGAAAAATTTTTTGGTGTGCACGAGTTTATACCGCCACCAGAAAAGAAAATTCCAGGGTTTGCTGTCATAACTGAAACTGAATTCCGGTTCAAAACTGAGTTTCTTTTTACCGATTGACAAATCAAAGACGATAGCCGGTTTGTTCAGTGAGAAAGTAGGTATCAAAGAAATGCCATTATCGGTAATACCTATTGATCCGGAAAAATGACTGGTGGTTTTTGTGCTATCTGTCTTTTGCGAAAAAGAAGATTTACCTAACATTAAGAGGAACAAGGCGAGTAAAACAGTGGTCTTTTGCATTGGTATAACTATGATTTTAATATGCAAAAGAACTTCACTTTGTAAACTCACTGTAACGAAGTTCAAAGAGATAGTTACGATTTTCAAACAATGTACTATCTCTGCTCTGCGTGGAGTTTCTTTAGACGTCATTACGTAAAAATTAGCCCGGTAATTTCAAAAGAAGAAGAATCCAGTCTTAAGTTAGTGGAGTTCATCGCAAATTTTTGCCGGTTTATCGCATTTTAAAAATTTGTTTTTTTGCATGAAATAGGTTTGCGTGGTCAAACAGAAATTGCCGATAAGAAGGCGTATCATTACAATAAAATATTCAGGCTATGAAGAATTTAAAATACCATAAGTTCCGGCTGATTGCTGTCAATATTTTCCTGGTGGCATTAATTTTCTCAGCAACAGAATGTAAAGCACAATCCATGCCGAGGCAATCATTGCTTGCACTTTCAAAGACCAACCATACGCTGGCGATCGTAGATCCTGTTACATTAAATGTTATCGCCCGCATTCCTGTTGGCGAGGATCCACACGAAGTCATCGCCTCTTCAGACGGGAGAACGGCTTATGTTTCTATTTATGGTGGCGGCAGTTTACACGAACTAAACGTCATTGACCTTGTTGCGCAAAAGCCTTTACTCAACATTGACACAAGACCGTTGTTTGGTCCGCATGGTTTGACGTTTGTTAACGGAAAGGCATGGTTTACTGCGGAAGGTTCCAAATCCATTGGTCGCTATGATCCTGTAACCGGAAAACTTGACTGGAGCATGGGAACAGGCCAGGACAGAACACATATGATCTATGTTTCTGCGGACGGAAAAAAGATTTACACGACAAACGTTTCTTCCGGAACTGTCAGCATTGTTGTTGATACGCTGATCCCGCCCGGAAAATTTGCACCCCGTGATGCTAAGCCACACGAAGATTGGACCCAAACTGTTGTTCCCGTTGTCAGGGGTTCGGAGGGATTTGATGTGTCACCCGACGGCAGTGAATTATGGACTGCATCAAGTGAGGATGGAACAATTTCCATCATCGATCTTGGAGCGAAAAAATTAGCAACAAAAATTGATGCAAAGGTTTTTGGTGCTAACCGACTGAAGTTTACGCCAGATGGCAAGCTAGTATTCATCTCGAGTCTTCAATCAGGCGACCTGACCATTTATGATGCAAAGTCACATACGGAAGTGAAACGATTGAAAATTGGTCATGGTGCGGCAGGAATTCTCATGGACCCCGATGGTTTACGTGTGTTTGTTGCCTGTACAGCTGATAACTATGTAGCTGTTATAGATCTTAAAACTTTAGAAGTTACCAACCACATTGATGTTGGCGGAGGGCCTGACGGTCTTGCGTGGGCAGTTCAACAGTAGCTTCTTAAAGAAATCCAACTATTCTTTTATCTGAAACAAAAAAAAATTTCAAGACGAAGAATATTTACGCAGTTGATTTCTATGGCAAAAACAAATTGTACATGAAACTAAAAATCCCTCATGTTTAGTATTCAAACCTTTTTACACTGGCCTCTTCCATCATGACAGTAATAAATTGTTCGTGATTTTTTGCATGACCCTGGGTTTGCCATGTAAATGATAGATCATTTCCTACTTTTGACTGGTTTACCAGTTTAAATCTTAAATTAAACTGTCTCAGCAGTTTTTCATAATGATTTTTTTTCTCTCCGGAAAAATCACATTCAATAGTATATTCTTTTGATTGGTTGAATTGATCAATCAGGTTTTCCAAAAAAGGTAAAACAGACAGCACTATTAAGATCAGTACACTGGCACATGCCGACCCAAAATAAAGTCCTGAACCGATTCCCATGCCAACAGCCGCAACAGCCCAGATCGTTGCAGCAGTAGTTATACCATTTACACGATTCTCCCCTCTGAATATTACCCCAGCGCCTAAGAAGCCTATGCCTGTAACAATGTTGGATGCAATACGATCCGGATTACCATGTGCACCGATTGATTCCGACAGAATCGTGAAAAGACAAGATCCCATTGATATCATGATCATCGTGCGGAAGCCGGCCGACTTACTCCGGTACTCCCGCTCTGCTCCAACAATACCACCCCATAAAGCGGCAAGTAAAAAACGGACTACTATTTCATAATCCATAAAACATATTTTAAAGTTAATGATACTCTCAATTGACCCGGCAAATGAATAGGCAGGAACCGATCATTAAACAGGCATCGTTTTATCCGTTATCCGGCAAGGCACCTCTAAGTCCTCCGACAGGTAATAAATGCAGCATACTCTGTGGTATCCATCGGCAATAATTAATTTACCATCTTTAACTAATAAAATTGGCGATAGTTTTTTGCCATTTTTTACTTTTTGCAAATCTTGCTTTACATGAATATTGTCTTTGGGCAGCAATGGTAATTCACTCGCCCGCAATATGTCTTTTGCTTTTTTCCTTATTGTTTCACTGTTCTTTAAACGGTCTACAATTTCCCGGGCTATGGCATCTGGATACAATAAACCTAAAAAATCAAGTGCTGCCGGAAAATCATGTTCTTCAGGCATAGTAATCCAGATTTTATTCTTCATGGCATGATTTTAATATGTTATTGCTCTCTGTAAACTTACTAAGCTGGTTTTGAGTAAACAAATTAGGTGTTCGGGGCTGGCATGAAAAACAGCTACCTGTTATTTTTTGCAACAACTGCTTTTGACAAGCTACTGATTACGGTTTATCCCGGCATATTATTTCCAATATCCACTCCACAACCTGTTGATCCTTTAATTAAATTTTAAAAATCATTTTATTTAATGCATAGTACATCGGCAAAAAAAATATTTCCAGGTGACGTCGTCTCGTAATTATTTTTTTAGCTCACATTTTGGGAGCGGCGATACAGAATCTCTCATCGGGCATTTATAAGTATTCCAGAGAAATTAATAATAAGATTGTTGATCTTATTAATTTTTCCCGGTCCCGGCTACCTCTTAATTTCTTAAAAAAGAATTTCTAAAAATTCGAAGGAGATTCGTCGCGAAGAAGGCATTTATTTTTTCATTTTAACTTCGGCTACAATCAATGCCTGTACGCCGCCTTTTACTGATTCAGTGCCGGTCAATATAACGTTTTCGCCTGCATACTTTTTGGCATCATTATAAGCATCCTCTTTTTTATCGTCTTTGATCAACAGGTAAACTTTACCATCATCACAAAGGATGCCCATCGGAGAACCGCCATTGATGCATGTAGCAGCGCATTCTTTATGATCTGCACCATGAGCGCCCGAAGCCATATAACATTTCATATCCAGGATTTCCCCGGTTACGGTTTTAGTACCGTCATTTTTATTGATGAATGATCCCAATGACAATAAGAAAATTCCAAGAACTGCAATGCCTGAAATTTGTTTGATAAAACTCTTTCTCATATCGTTGAATTTAGAAGTGAAGAAATAAAAAATAAAGAAGTGTTTTAGAATGCACTATGAAGTTAATGGATTTTTACAGGAATTAAAAAACGAAGAGTTTCATGGATCCTGGTTATATCCTGGTGACAAAACCCGGGAGAACAAAAGGAATCATCAGCAGCTAAAAGCTAATACAGAGATTTTCAGTAACAAGATTGTGAAAAAACCAGATGACTTTATTCCTGTCAAAATTTACCAGTAATATAAATCCAATAAAAAATAGACGGGCCATGCGTCTTGTGTCAACAATTGAAAAATTTGAAGACATCCCATTCACAAACTCATAAACAGGTTCCTGCTGACCAATTCATAGATTAATTTGAAAGCACCATTAAAATCCTACTGGCATATTGCGACACAAAATGCGTGTTAGCGATCAGTTATATTCCTAATTGATTGGTGATAAATTCAAAAATGAAATTCCAGTTGTCAATAATTTGCTTTGTGCTTTGTCCGCTTCCATGCCCGCTATTGTAATCTATGTGCAGAATAACAGGATTTATTTGTCCTTCATTATTCTGTGCGGCTGCAACAAATTTTTTTGCATTCATCGGGTCAACACGACTGTCGTTTGCCCCTGCAGTTACCAGCATGGTGGGCATGTTTATTCCCTTCCTGATATTTTGATACGGAGAATAACGAAGCAACCACCGGAAATCTGCATCATTTTCCGACGAACCATATTCAGGGATCCAGTAACGTGCGATTAAAAATTTCTGATACCGCAACATATCGAGCAAAGGAACTTCACAAACGATTGCTTTATATAAATCGGGTCTTTGAGTAGCAATGGCTCCCATCAACAACCCACCATTGCTGCCCCCGAGAGCTACTATCTTTGATGGGTTGGTATATTTTTCTCTGATAAGCCATTCAGTGCAACTATTGAAATCATCAAAACAATTTTGTTTGTTCGCTAACATTCCGCCCTGGTGCCATTTTTCCCCATACTCATCTCCCCCGCGAATTCCTGCTTCCACCACAATTACTCCCCGGTTGATCAAAGGTGCATAAAACCCGAAATAATCCGGCTCGATACCAATATTAAAACCTCCGTAAGCAGTTAATAAAACAGGGTTATTATCATCAAGTTTCATGTCTTTGCGATGAACAACAAATACCGGGACCCTTGTGCTGTCTTTGGATATATAAAATTTAATTTCCCCGGCAATATTGCTCATATCAACAGGCAAATTGCGCTGATAATACAAACGCCATTTAAAATTGGAAGGAGAGGCCACAAACGTTTTTGATGTTGAAGTGAAAGTGTTAAGTGTGATATAAACAGAATCTTCCTCCCTGTCGTACCTGATACCTGAAACATTTCCTGTTTCGGGTAATTCAATCTGATTTATTCTTTTTCCATCCAGGCCATATAATGTCAACCTGCTTTGAATATCTTTTTTATCCTGGATGATGATATTGTTTTTGGTTATCACATCACTCTGCATCACTGTTTCACTCTCGGGTATTAATACTTTCCAGTTTTTGTACTCTGCATTATTTTCATCAGCCACCATCAATTTGTAATTAGGCGCATTATCATTCGTAAAAATGTACAATTTGTCACCAATAGCTTCGGGATAAGCATTTGATTTTTTACTTTCATAAATCAATTCACCTTTATCCTGAGTGCCTGTTTTGCGCATGTAACAGTTATTGGAATAAAAGTCGGATTCACCCGAAAAACTTACGTCGCTGTAACGGTTATCATAAATATAATAGCTGTTTTTAGCATCTGTTGTTGTGCCTGTGAATACCGCCTTATCAGCAGGGTCACCTATTCTCCACCAGTACGTTTTCAGTGGCAATTGTTTGTTTACATCATCCTGGCTGCGCAAAGTAAAATAAGCATGTTGCTGATCTTTTGTCCATTGATAGTCAAAAGTGTTTTTCAAAGGCGGGTAAAGAATTTTTCCTGTCCTTGTATCAATAATATAAGTGGTGGAAATTTCAGCCCCGCTTTTTTGAACACTGACTGCTGCACGTTCACCATCATAAGTGTAAGCAACACTGTTGGTGGAAGTGCTGCCTGAAGTATCCAGTTGCACTGGATCCCAGATCAATATTTTTTTACTATTAATAATCGTGTATAATTTATTTTGTTTATCACCTTTTTTCTTAATGGTCTGAAATACCCTTTTACCTTCCTTCTGCAGCGGGCCTTCATAATCAAGGTCAATAAAAGCCGCAATATCTTCCCGCAAACCCGGATGGGTTTTTTGTGTTGCATTCAGATATTCAATTCCATAATCGTGCTGGGTTTTTGTCCATTCAACCACATTCGGGTCAGTCTTATCTTCCAGCCACCGGTAATCATCGGTAATTAAAACTCCGTGTAAAGTATCCACAACAGGGATGGATTTTGTTGCGGGCGGGGTAAATTTTTGTTGTGCATCGACAGTAAACCCACAAATGACAATAAGTAAAACGACAATACCAGGTTTCATGCAATTAACATTTATGTGAAGAGGAAAAAAAGGAATAAAAGGTCACCAGTTAAGTGGACCTGAACAAAAGTATATAATGTTTTTGGATCAGAAAGGTTGTGTGATTACGTTGTTTTTGCTTTGGGGACTGGCGCAAACTTTTATTTACTATTTCTTCTCCAACGAGTCTCCTCCAACGGAATGAGAAGTCTTCTTAGAAAAACTAAAGAAGCTCATCGCTTTATTCAAACAGCTCCATATGATACAATCACTCTGTTGTTCATTATTAATTCACTTCCCGGTACAAAAAGTATTTCCCTGGTATTTATCAGGATTTTAGAGAAATTAATGGCCAACTAATGTACGATAAGACTACATTCGAAGAATGAGGGGTGATTGATAGCGTTAATATCAAAAGACAAAAAAAATTTGTGATTTAATTTGTTAGCCGGGTAAATATCTTGCAGTCATAAAATCTTAACAGATTTTACAAATCTGTTTATAATTAAAGATATTCTAATGGAGCAGTATTTGATTTTACAGAAGATTGCTTTCAGATGAACACCTCACCACTTAGTTTTAGAATATGGATACGGCGTGAGAGTATTAAATTAACACCCGGAATAATTAAAATTGCGTTTGGATTGCTCAATGAATTCTTAAATATGAAAGGGAAACCATTTAGAAGCTATGGTTTATGGATAAGTATAATGATGGCCTGTTATTTTAACCTGAATGGACAAGTTAGTTCCATACTTCTGGGAAATGGGATAGATACTTTAATCCCAAAGGAGGATCAAAGCTTCAAGTATCAGAAAGATCTGATTGACTTATTTTACCAGGCATTTCATAAAAATCCGGATGTAAGACTGGATAGTACCGGAAATATAAACACTCACTGGCGTTTTTCGGTGGCTCCAATAGTTGAATTTACAATAGCAACCGGATTTTCTCCCGGTATTGGCGGCAATGTGGCTTTTCTGACCAGTGCAAAGGAAAAAACCAATACTTCCACTATCGTGGGGGCGATAAAGTATACTCAAAAAAAACAATTCCTGTTTCCCCTGCAATCTGCCATCTGGACCCCCGGAAATAAATTTAACCTTGTAGGAGATTGGCGTTATCTTAATTACCCGCAGGATATCTATGGGTTTGGCGGATTTACCACTTTGAATGATAAATACATTTTGAATTATCAGTATCTGCGGCTATATGAACTTGTATTAAAGAGCATCAGGAAGAACTTATACCTTGGTTTCGGCTATCAACTGGATTATCATTGGGGCATCAAAGAATTAGATGTTCAGCCCGGGCGGGTTACAGATTTTGAAAAATATGGATTCAGCAAAACTTCTATATCGTCAGGATTTGAATTGAACCTGGTTTATGATTCAAGAGAAAATTCTATTAATCCCGAAGGAAGGAGTGTTTATGTCAATTTAGAATTCAGTCAGAAAGCCACCGTGTTTGGATCTGACGCAAACTGGAATTCAGTTATAATTGACTTGCGAAAATATTTTAAAATGCCATTTCATACCGTGTTGGCATTATGGTCCTATAACGAATTTATCCTGGGCGGAAACCCGCCGTATCTGGATCTTCCGGGTACCGGTTCCGATACTTATAATAACACAGGCAGAGGATATGAACAAAGCAGGTTCATCGGGAAAAAAATGGTTGACCTCGAAGCAGAACTCCGGTTTAAGATTTCCAGGAATGGACTTGTAGGAGGAGTAATATTCGGGAATGCAGAATCACTTTCAGAATTGGGGAGTAATAAACTGGAGGTGATCTCACCGGCTGTTGGTATAGGGCTTCGAATTAAATTCAATAAATTTTCCGGAACAAATGCATGTCTCGATTACGGCATTGGCACAAAAGGTTCGAGGGGGTTTGTTGGTAACCTTGGAGAAGTATTTTGAAGAAAACTTGCGTCTTTGCCTTGACATAATCCTAAATTAAAGTGCCTAAATTAAATTTCAAACTTAGACCAGATATTAAGGGGCTAAGACACCTTATATTGTTTTCCCATGCCAAATTCTAAAATCCTTTTCCTTGCTGTACTAATCCTCTTTTCCTGTAACGATAAAAAGGAAAATAAAACTGTTGTCAACGAATCCAAACAATATAGTTCTGTAAGTCCTCAAGTAACACTACTGGCTAACTTACCCGATAGTCTGCAACCAAAAACGATTCTTGTTGAGAATACACCGGTGCCGGAAAGAATTTCAATCCCGCACAAGCCTGTTGACTATACAATTCCTTACCAATCGCGATCCGAAACGATCCATTTTAGCCCTATTGAAAAAGTGAAGGCCGAATTTTCATCGATCATGCAAAATTACACAACTGAACAGGGTCTTGTCTTAGACGCAATTTCATGTTCCTATGCTGATAAAAAAGGCAACCTGTGGTTTGGTACTTACACGGGCGGGGTAAGTAAGTACGATGGACAATTCTTTACTAACTATACAACCTCGCAGGGCTTAAGCAGTAATGGTATCAACAGCATTACGGAAGACAATAAAGGAAATTTATGGTTTGGTACAGATAACGGGGCAAATATATTTGACGGCGCTACTGTCTCAAGGTTTCGAATTATAAAAAAGATAAACAGCATCTTGGAAGATAAGGCCGGAAACTTTTGGTTTGGCACAGAAGGTTATGGTCTTTATAAATATGCAGGCGACTCAATCAGTACCTATTCAAAATCAGATGGGCTTCCGGGAAATAATGTATACGAAATAAAGGAAGATAAAAAAGGGATAATATGGATCGGCACAGAAAATGGTCTTTGTAAATACGACGGAAAAGCGTTTACTAACATTGCTTTAAGCAATCAGGAGGTTCATACGATTTGTACAGATAACAGTGGAAATACCTGGGCCGGTACCAAAATGGGTTACATTAAATATAATGGTGCCGATATCATCACCTACCCTGCTGATGAGCAAATTGTTCCTTTTGTATATGAAGATCATTTTGGCAACATTTGTTTAAGCTCAGGAAGGGGGGAAATACTTTATTATAATGGAAAGACATTTTCCCATATAAATAATTCGAATGGAGTTATAATGGGCGAGATACACAGCATTTGTGAAGATAAAGATGGAAATTTATGGTTTAGCTCAGCAGCAAACGGAATATTCAGCTATTCCGGGCCATCATTTCAAAGACTAACCTACAATCGTATCAGGAGCATTTTTGAAGATAAAAAGGGAGATCTTTGGTTCGCCGGGTACGGGGGATTAATGACCAGATTTGATGGCGAATACTTCACCAACTATAAACTTAACATTTCATTCTGGTCGCTGTTTCAGGACAAAACCGGTAATATCTGGATGGGCTGCGAGTATGATGGATTGATAAAATTTGACGGAAAATATTTTACTTTTTATACCGATTTGAATGGGTTGCCCGATAACTCAGTAAAGAATATTTTGCAGGACAGTGAAGGTAATCTTTGGATTGGAACACGGAACGGGCTGAGTAAATTCGATGGAAAAACTTTTACCACCTACACTATAAAGCAGGGATTGGCAGGTGACTACATTTCGGCAATTGCAGAAGACAAACCTGGTGATTTTTGGATAGGTACTGACCGCGGGCTTAGCCATTTTGATGGAAAGTCTTTTACCAACTATCGTTTATCCCATGCGGAAGGAGGTAATTATATCAGGTCGCTCATAAAGGATAATGATGGAAATATTTGGATGGGCACCCAGGGTGGCGGGTTAAACAGGTATGACGGCAAATCGGTTTTGACCTATACAACCGGGCAGGGGCTTCCTGACAATGTAGTTACCCAGGTTGCATTAACACATGAAGGAAATATTGTGATTGGAACTAATAACGGCGTGGCCATACTCACCGGGTATAAGCCTGTTACAACCACCTCAACAAATAATTCAAACAATAAAGCTGATGAGAATAACTATCCGCCACAGAATAGTTTAAGTAACGCGGATTTGCAAAATTATACTCCTGTTTTTGAAAAATATAATTCAAAAACCGGTTACCCGGTTAAGGATGTAAACAGGGGGCAACATGCTATATTTTTAGACAGTAAAGGAATGTTATGGATTGCAACTGGCTCTGAAAAAAGTGGTTTGATGCGGTTTGATTATACATCGTTAAATAAAAATAATACTCCTCCCGAATTAAATATATTAGCCATAAAGGTAGATAATGAGGCGATTTGCTGGAATGATTTAGTGAACACTAAAAACAATACTTATAAATCAAAATTGAAATCTGACAGCGCTGTCACACCGGCTTCTGTAACAGAAGAGGTAACTACTTTTGGCAAACCCTTAAATGTTGCACAACGCGAAGATATGCGGGCAAAGTATAAGGGAATTGAATTTGACGCAATAAGCAGGTTTTACCCGGTTCCTCAAAATTTGATATTACCCTACAGCCACAATAATATAACCATTGAATTTGCAGCCATTGAACCTGCAAAGCCTTCGCTCGTACAATACCAATACAAAATGGAAGGTTACGACAAAAATTGGAGTACCCCGGCCAACATTACCTCTGCTGCGTTTGGAAATATTTATGAAGGCACATATCAGTTTGATGTAAGAGCGCTAAGCCCATCGGGCGTTTGGAGCGATCCCATTAAATATAGTTTTGTTGTCTTGCCACCCTGGTATCGCACATGGTGGGCCTACCTGGTTTATGTCTTGCTTTTTTTATTTGCATTGCGGGTTTTCAGTAAATGGAGGGAAAAAAATCTAAGAAATGAAAAAGAAAAACTGGGAAAAATTGTTGACGAAAGAACGGCTGAGTTGAAACAATCTTTTGAAGATTTAAAGTCCACACAATCCCAACTTATTCAATCCGAAAAAATGGCATCTCTCGGAGAACTCACTGCAGGCATTGCGCATGAGATACAAAACCCGTTAAACTTTGTCAATAATTTTTCAGAAGTGAATAAAGAATTATTGGTTGAAATGAAAGATGAAATTAAGAAGGGAAACATGAATGTAGTGGATGCTATTGTAAATGACGTAATAGATAATGAAGAAAAAATAAATCATCACGGCAAACGTGCCGATGCGATTGTAAAAGGAATGCTGCAACATTCACGGTCAGGCACCGGTCAGAAAGAACTTGTGAATATCAATGCAATTGCAGACGAATGCTTAAGATTAAGTTACCACGGTCTTCGTGCAAAAGACAAATCTTTCCAGGCTAATCTTAAAACGGATTTTGATGAAAGCATTAATAAGTTCCCGCTTATGCAACAGGAAATCGTCCGTGTCTTTATAAATTTATTCAACAATGCATTTTATGCCGTGAACGAAAAGCATAAACAAAATATTTCAGGATATGAACCTACAGTTTTGGTAAGCACAAAGAAAGTTGCTGATAAAGTTTTAATAAGTGTCAGAGATAATGGACCCGGCATTCCTCAAAAAGTATTGGATAAAATCTTCCAACCCTTTTTCACTACCAAACCAACAGGACAAGGAACAGGATTGGGTTTGAGCCTGAGCTATGATATTGTAAAAGCACATGGCGGAGAAATAAAGGTAAACACCCGGGAAGAAGAATTTACTGAGTTTGTGGTTCATTTGCCGGTATCAGTATAATTTCTTCCACGACGGGTCTCCTCCTAACTGCGTTAAAAGTGATATCAAGAAAACTAAGAGAGGCTCCTCGCTTTATTCATGCATCTCTCCCGCGTGATAAAATCACTCTGTTGTTCATCATTAAATCATTTTCCGATACAGAATGTACTGATCGAGTATTTATCAGTGTTTTGGAGAAATTAATAGCAGGATTACTGTCAAAAATAATATGGGGATTGATCCGTAGCCACAGACGATACAGTGTCCTGACAGCATTCGATCATTTTTATTTTATAGAACACTAATCACAACGGGGAATGGATAATCTTTCTTACTTTAGTCGCTCTTACTACCCTGAAATTTCTAATTGAAAACATTTCTTTTAATCCAGATTCTATTTTCGATCACACATATTTCTTAACTAAAACATTTTTTAAACATGAAACGATTATCAATTGCATTGTTTGCAGCTTCAGTCTTGTTTGCCTGCAATAACGACAAAAAGACCGATGAAACCTCCGGCAAAACGGAAGAGAAAAAAGAATCTGCGTCGATAACCTATCCATACAAGGCTGCCTATTCTTCTGATTTCAGCATGGGTGAAGCCAACCACGCCAAAATGGTGCTGGATCTATACAAAATGTGGGAAGATGGTAAGGTGGATGATTTTAAATCCCTGTTGGCCGATTCAGTAAGCATTGATTTTCCTGACGGCAATAAATTCAGAGACAACACCGCAGACAGCATGATAAACTTTGCCAAGCAGTTCAGGAAAACATTAGCATCTGTGAAGTTAACGTTTGACGGATGGATGCCCGTGCATGCCAATGATGCAAAAGAGGATTTTGTTCTGGTTTGGTACCGTGAATATGAAACTGACATGAAAGGCAAAGTAGATTCAGTCCGTGGGCATGCTTACTTTCAGATCAAAAATAATAAGGTCAGGTCCTGGAGTGAATTTGAGCAAAAACTGACGGCGCCACCACCGCCGCCTCCGATGAAAAAATAAGGATTTCTTCCCCGACGAGTCTCCTCCTAACTGCATGAGGCAATGGTCTTAAAAATGCTAAAAGGGACTCGTCGCTTTATTCATGAATCTCTCCCACATGATAAAATCACTCTGGTACTCATCATTAAATCATTTTCCGATACAGAATTTACCGACCCGCTATTAATAAGGGTTCTGGCGAAATTAGTAACAAGAATAGTAGTGCGATTTATGGCTTCAAAAGCAAACATCAGCAAATAAAGGTAAAGACAGATTTTTAGTAACATGTATGCATCTAACAAAAGGATGATTTTCTTTTAACCAAATACAATAACGTCAACCCGGATATAAAGCCAAATTGCAAAGAAAAATTAAATCCTTCAATTGTCTGAATCATAGAATGCTATTAGATGATTTGCCTTTATATATTCACTTTGTGCATCGGTTAAGAATATTACCGGTGTTCCTTCTACAGTAGAGCCACCCCATGCCAGCAAATAAAATTGACCTTTGATATTACTATCCTGTAATACCCTGTTTAAAAATGATAGAAAGTTTTTCTTGTCCAGTTGTTGGGTAGTATATAATTTTCCCTTGACTGAAAAACCAAATGTTGCTTTTCCATTTACGGGGGTGGCAATGTTCTCATGAAACTGTGTTGGAGTAAAACCCACGTGTAACAACGTGAAAACTTTTTTGGTTAGCTCAGTATAAGGGGTATCATCATTTTGAAATTCAACACTGAAACTTTCCAGCACGCCCGGAAACTGAACCAGCGCATCGGTGGGGTTCAAAATGTTTTTCTCGTTTACAATTTCCGTTGAATTTATTATTTGCTCTTCCGTCAAATGATTAAATAATCCGATTTTACGGAAGCTGGTTAGTGCTTCTTCAATCTTTTGTGAAGTCAACGTATCATCATAATGATAATACAAATCTTCCTTATAATTCAAAACATCAACCGGTATGTTAGTTGTGTCTGCTTCCCGTTCAGAATATTGTTGTTTAGTAAGTGCTATAACTCCCAATTTTGTAAAGTCAACTTCATTTCTGTTCACAATATATATCCGGTAGGGAGATTGTATATCAACTAATATTTTATTAAAAACTTCGTAAAAATTATTTTCGATCTTTCCGGAATACCCAATACCTAACTCAGTACCTTTTATTATCAGGTCCTTTTCTTTATACACTCTGCCGTTGGCATGCAGTGATACTATAGTATTGTAACTTTGTCCAAACTCATTTGAAGCCGTACTGTCTAAGGAAACAACAGCGCGAAAACCGGTAAATGCTAATTCGGGCAGTAGCCCTGATATGTCGTGATGAAGTCGTTCAACATACTGCTCAGGCTCACCTTTGTAATTGGCAACATCCAAAATGATTGCCTTATCGCAATAATGTAAAACGTCAAATCCTTCGGTGACTTTCTTATCGCGTATATCCGAAACCAGTCGCAAATAATTATTGCCGGTACAGATTTTATAAAAATTCAACGTATTTGCAAGCTTGGTGTCAATCTGGGCATCTTGTGCGGCGCAATCAATAGCAATGAATGATACAAATATTGTAAGCACGAACCTGATAAATGCTTTACAATTGGAGTAAAAGTGTTGATGAATCGGAAACATCGGAGCATTTATTATGAAAGTTAAATATTAATAATCATTCAATGATCACCTGATGATTAAAGTGTAAAATGTAAAACTTTAAAATTTTTGGTATTTAGTTTTGACCGTTGTAATTCCTGTAAAGACGAGGAGTGCTTTAAGCAATTGTTGCGGATCTACTCAAACCAGCGGAACATATCCTGCAAAACAATTTTTGACTTTTGCTCCGCATTCAAATCCCTCACCAGGTTACCTTCCTGAAATTGTATTAGCCTTGTGCCATACT
The DNA here is from genome assembly GCA_044448365.1 of Chitinophagales bacterium. Classification (GTDB taxonomy): domain Bacteria; phylum Bacteroidota; class Bacteroidia; order Chitinophagales; family Chitinophagaceae; genus VBAU01. Next base: position 15,900 of record JBIOGV010000001.1, on the reverse strand, counting down.
GTTGCGTGTCCTTTAAATTGTGGGTTATACACAGAACAGTTAAATGGAATTCTTTAATCAGCTGGTCAGCGAGCTCAAGTATCAATGCGGATGATTTCGGATCTAATGCAGCTGCAGGCTCATCAAGCAAAAGTATGTTTGCCTCATCCATCACACTCATCAACAGTGTAAGTGCCTGGCGTTGGCCGCCAGACAGAGAACCCATTAATTGATCAATTTTATTTTCCAGCCCCATGTTCAATTTCGCTACCATGTCCTGAACCTTGTTCCTGAATGCAGCATTCACGCCAATCGTTAATTTTTTGCGTTGCGTTCTTAGTGCCGCCAGCCGGAAATTGTCAAGTATGGTGAGTTCAGATGCTGTACCTGTATATGGATTTTGGAATACCCTGGCAATCCATTTGCTTCTTTTAAATTCTGTCAGGTTGGTCACATCTTTGCCATCGATGATCACTTTTCCACCGCTGACCTTCTCTGCACCTGAAAGAATATTCAGTAGCGTTGTCTTTCCCGAACCGTTGGCTCCGATAATCACAACATACTCGCCTTTTTGAATATGCAGGTGGATATTGCGGAGTGCAGTCACTTCATTCGCTTCTCCCTTATTGAATACTTTTGATATGTTTTTGAAAGAAATCATCAATTTTTTTTCAGGCTTTTACTCAGCCTCGGCAGCGCTACAATCAAAAGAACAAAAAGAGCAGTCACCAATTTCAACAAATTGGGATCTACACCCGATGCAAGGGTAATCGCAAGCACCATTTGAAAAATAAGACTGCCCGCAATCACAAGGACCAATTGCGCTGCAATAGATTTTATATTGAACCAATTTTTCAACGTATTACCAATCAGCACTGAGCCCAGGCCCACGATCACAATTCCAATACCCATATTGATATCCGTAAAACCCTGGTATTGCGAAACAAGAAAACCGCTAAGTGCGGTTAATGCATTAGCCATGGCAAGACCAATAATCTTCATCCTGTTATTGTTTATGCCAAGTGCTTTGGTCATAGTTTCACTGTTGCCGGTAGCCCGCATAGCGATGCCAAAATCAGTCTTTAATATATAGGTCAGTAAAAGCATCAAACCAATAATAATAATCAACCCGATGATGAGATCGTTGTAGACCTGATTGTCGAAAAATGTCAGCAGGTTAAATATGGATGCGGTGCCAATCAAAGGAATATTGGAGCGGCCCAGGATGATCAGGTTTATGGAATAAAGCCCGGTCATTACCAATATGCCTGCAAGCAACGCATCGATTTTAAGTTTTGTGTGAATAAAACCTGTAAGGGTGCCGGCAACAGAACCCATCAACATGCTTACCAGCATCACATATATCATTGGATAGTGGTGCGATAATAAGACCGCAGTGACCGATGCGCCCAATGTATAGCTCCCATCTGTAGTGATATCTGGAATATTGAAAATCTTCATAGAAATGAACACCCCCATGCACATCGTCCCGAGACAAAGCGAAAGCTGCAAAGCCTGTAAATAAAAATCCATTATGGGGTTATGGGTTGAAAATCGGAAGGTATTGTTAAATCATAATATTTTGCGACTACAGGATTAAAAACTCTTTTTCTGATTTTTACCATTTCCCAATGAATCCCTGTCGTGTCTTTTGATTTAAGGTATTGAGCGGCTTGCTCGCCGGCCTGGTAACCCCATTGATAGATGTCTGCCCCGAAAGCAACCAGTGCGCCTCTCGAAACAAGCCCTGCCTCACTGGTGAATATCGGGACCTTAGCCTGCTTACACAATTTGTCGATAGATTCAAAAGATGAAAAGACAACATTATCAGGGTTAGCAAAAAAAGCATCAATGTTTTTATTTAGAAGTGCAGAAGTTACCAGTTGCACATCAGCGGAACTGTTCACCGGAAGGGAAACAAGATTGATATCATTTTTCTTTGCCAGTTCTTCTATCCTGTCGATGGCTTCAACAGATTGCGGCTCTGACTGATTAAATATCATCCCAACCGTTAGTTTCCCTGATTTTGGTTTGATGATTTTAGGTATCAGCAAGAATGAAGTATCAATATAATCCAGGTTATCGCTCACACCAAACAGATTCGCCGGAGGAGCGCCTTTATCATCCAGCACTTTCATTAGAGAAGGAGTGGGAGCCACCATCATGAAAATAGGGATCGTTTTTGTTTTCTGAACTGCGGTTATTGCGGTTAAGGAAGCATTGGCTGCGATCAGCGTTACCTTTTCACTAATAAAATAATTCATGATCTGGGTAAGGGTAGGGATATTTCCCTGGGCGTTCCTATAAATTATTTTTATGGCCCCGTCTTTTTCATCGAATCCGTTCTTTTTTAGTGCATCCATAAAACCAATCTTTGCCTGTTCGATTGTATTATCCTGAAAGGCATCCGCAAAACCAACAACGGGAACGGACGATGATCTTTGATGACACGCTGCAAGGAATATTAATCCAATAAGAAAATATTTGTTCATCACAATCATTTTTTAGAACATAAAAGTACATTCACCAGGAAACAAAATTTTAGCGAAATATCTTTTTATGAGCTGCTAACTCCATGATAGCAACTGACACGGACAGTTGCGACAAAAGTAGGGTGCCGGAACAAAAAACCATAAAATCACACAGATTTATTTTACTGCAAGTTTTGTTGACTTACGCCGTTGTTGGTGTTCATCAAAAGATTTTATTATTATAAACAGCCACCCTAACAACTGCATAGAATCTGCATTGTTTGCGATGCAGTTACTTTCTGATAAAGGATAAAGAATGTACTCATCGGGTATTTCTCAGGGTTTTAGCGAAATTAATAGCAAAAATAATGTACCAATAGATGAATAAATAATGGCTTATAATGATTGCATCGGCCTTGGCGGACTTATTGCTGACGATTGGCCTGATTAGTTTTACTGACTACTGATTCAACCTTTTCTTTGCGCTTGGCTTCCTTATAGGTTTTGTTATTGCAGCTATGCGAACAATATTTCGATTGAATAGTTTTTGCAATAAATTCCTGGCTGCAGTACTCACATATTTTAGTTACTCTTAAATTACTACTCATAGCGTGGTTTTTTGGTTCTAAATTGGATTTTCAACTGATAACTATTGTATCATTATGTATCATACCCTATCATTGTGTGCTATAATCTCTCCTCTTCACGATGGGAAAGTAGCCATTAGTTTTAAACTAATGACCACTTTTCTACCCAAAAAAATGCTACTAAAGGCAAATAAAAACAAAGAAAAGCAAATACAACTTGCAGAGAACATGCAGAAACTGCGTAGAATCTGCATCTGACGTGATGCAGTTACTTTCCGATACAAAATGTACTTTTCGACTATTTCTAAGTGTTTTAGAAAAATTAATGGCAGAATTACTGTACTAAAATAATTTCTTGATTCAATTACATCCGGCTGACAGATTTTTTTGTCGTGGTATTATCAAAAAGCCCTTCAATCTTTCCAATAAACTTTGTTTCAGATAACGAAGGTTACCATTGCGCCACCATAGTGAGATAACTTATAATCAATTTCTTTCTACTGCTAAAATTTTAAAGGTGCCAGGTATAATTTCCGGGCGAAAAGATTTTTTTGAAGCAGGTTTAAACATTGCAGAAGGCAGGTAAACCTTGTGCGTTTTTTGGTCAACAGCAATGGTGCGTGCACCTTGTTTGGTTTGTACATTTTCAGCTACAACAAAGCTACCTGCAGATTGCTCTTTCACAACAGTCAGCGTGCCATCACCATTTGCAGAAAAGGCAATCTTCCGTTGGTTATCAAAGCCCACTCCGTCGCACTCATCGCCGATTGGCAAACTGGCTATTACATTACCGTTGGTTGCATTCATCACAATCATCAATTTATTCTCGCAACCTGCAAACAAACGCATTGTTTCCCGATCAATTGCCAGCCCTGATGCACCTTTACCAGGCTCGTTGGGCCACTGATGAATGACTTTAAAGGTAGTGGCATCTACTACATCCATTTCAGCTTTCTCTGCATTGTTCACATATATGTTTCCTTTACCGTCACTTACAGCAGTCTCAGGCCAGCCGGTTAATTGAACAGTAGCAAATACTGTATCCGTAGAAGGATCAATTACTGTCATGTTCTTGCTCATGCCGTTACAACTAATTACTTTTTTGGAGAAATCATCATAAAAAATGCCGTCGGCAAATTTTCCTGTTGGCACGTAGCCAAGTACCTTATTGGATTTTAGGTCAAACACCAACACTTTATTGAGTGTTCCATTAGAAATATAACCCTTGCCTAAAGCGTGTACCAGCGCTATGCCATGTACATCCTTCTCGGTTTTAATAACACCAAGAGAATCGCCGGTGTTTTTATTTAGCACATTCACCTGAGATCCATGCGAAATATATAAATTATCGGAGGCACTGTCAACTGTAAGGTAATCGTACCCTCCCCCGCTTAGGATAGGATATACGCCGCTTATATGATAAGCTGATTGTTTTTGGGCATTGGAAGCCAGTGCTCCTATCAACAGAAACGCAGAAAGCATGAAATATTTTTTCATTTGATGGATGATGTTTGATTGAAACTTGGCAATATTGCCGGAAACACAATATTATTGATTAAAGATCACCTTCGCTATATTTTGCGACGTAAGGGCAAAATGTATATACAACAAGAAGTAATTTAACAATACAATTCGAGCCGCTTTAATCCACCTTCAATCTTTATCTTGCGATCATTAAATCCAGGTTTCATAAGTATTAATTTCTCCTTTTCTCCCCGATGATCTCACCCCCTCATCATTCCGTCAACGCTACATTTCTGGAGCTGCGATACAGAATGTATTGATCGAGTATTTATCGGTGTTTTAGCAAAATTAATGGCAGAATTAAAGTATTAATGTGCACTCTCGAAAAATCCTTAGGTCACACACTAAGTCTTTTGTGATTAGTCGGGAATGAAATGCACCTAAAATTTACACTTGCAATCACAAAACTGTCTCTAACAAAAAGTCCAATTTGTTTTGACCACATACAATCAACAATTAATAATTTTTGTTCCATTTTATTTTTTCAAATTCTGATGTTTAGATTAACCCATTCAACTATTTAAAAATTATTTTCATTCATATTTTATCTCCCATTTTCAAGTTTATTGATAAATCAAAAACAATACATTTTCCAACCCCTTTTCGAAACGGAGAGACTGTACTATCTGCTGCTTTTCGGAAAACAGAGAATTAAGAATGATGATATCAGGAAGTGTTGAAATAGCCTTCTTCATCAGTTCTTTTCCGTCCGATTCCACCACATTATACCCCTTTGTTTCCAACACTTCAGTCAGTGATCTAACGGCAGCACTGTCCTCATCCACGATCATTACCTTCTTCTTAGACTTGCCTTGTTCAAGCAAAGTGCCCACTTCAGCGAATAGTTCGGCACTATCAATAGGTTTTGTAAGATAGCGGTCAACCCCTATGCGAAAGCCCCTTGCCTTATCCTGCACAATAGATAAAATAATGATTGGGATATCCATCGTTTGAGGATCGTTTTTCAAAATGCTGGCAACTTCAAAACCATTCATCTCAGGCATCATCACATCAAGGATAATCAGATCAGGTTTATTTGCCCGGATTCTGCCTAACGCTTCTTTACCATTGCCTGCTTCTTCAACATTATATCCCGCATCACTAAGTTCCTGACGAAGCAATGAACGAATAGATTCCTCATCATCCACAACGAGAATGGTGATTCCCTGTTCTTTCATATTCAATTGAGACCGGGCCATTTGCTCTTTTAACTGTTTCACCAGTTCATCCAGATTTATGGGCTTGATGACCTCTGTCTTGTTCACTGGCAATGCAAAAAAGAAAGTACTCCCTTTGCCCAATTCACTTTCCAGCCAAATGTGACCACCTTGGTGCTCAACAATCTCTTTGCAAATCGGTAAGCCTAAACCGGTCCCTTTTGGTTTGTCGATTAATGTATCACCCACTTGTTTAAATTGTTCGAATACAGTCGCATGATCCTTGGGGGCTATGCCAATGCCTGTATCCATAATACCAACAATAACTTCATTGTCTTTTTGAAAAACACGGCAGATAATGGATCCTGAGTCAGTAAATTTCACAGCGTTTGATAAAAGATTTACTACTACCTGGATCAGTTTATCACGGTCGCCGGTAATCACAGGCAGGTCATTTTCGATTTCCCTTTTCAGTGTAAGACGCTTTTGTTCAAAGAGAGAAGAAGTAGCAGCAATTGCCCTTTCGACGATTTCAGGCATAGGAATCGGTTCCATGTTCCATTCCATTTTACCGGCTTCTATCTTGGCAAGGTCCAGCACATCATTGATAAGGTGCGTCAGGCGTTCACCTTCCGAAACTACTACATTGAGATTTTCAGATACCTGCTGAATGGTTTTTTCTGTCTTTGGATCCGAGTGATCAATAAGTGGAAATAGTTTTTCTTCCAGTCTTTTCTTAATGATTTTGGCAAACCCAAGCACAGAAGTAAGCGGAGTTCTAAGTTCATGGCTTACAGTAGAAAGAAAAGCACTTTTTGCTTCATTGGCTTTTTCTGCTGCTTTGCTGGCTGCTTCGGCTTCCATTTTAGCGAGCTTCACATCTTCAAAAAGTGTTGCATTCCTCAAAGCAACTCCGACTGATGATGCAATGGTAGATAAGAGCCGCAGGTCATTTTCGTTAAACCGGTTCTCCTTCTCCGTGCTTTGTACACTCAGTACACCAATATTTTCACCACCTACCGGAATTGGAACACCCAGGTAGGAAGTGGCTGCTAGTCCGATCCTTTCAACTCCCAACTGTGCCCTATGCTTGGGTAAGTCTTTATTAATAAGAAGAGGCTCTCCATTCAATATAATTTTAGAAGTAAGCCCTTCTCCTAATTTTATGGGTCGCATTTTATCACCATACTGATAAAGGAAATGAATGATTTTGGTTTTTTGATTTAATAATGCGAGGTAAACAAGGTTGGCTTTAAATAAATCTTTCAAATGGTCGCCAACCATTTTTATCAACACATCGGTATCTAATTGAGAGGCGAGGGCCTTGCTGATAGTATTCACCGTAGAAAGCTCTGTAGCTCGCTGCGCTATTTCCTGTTCACGTTTGTTCAGTTGGCGATAAGCACTGGCATTATCCAGCGCTATGCTTGTATATGTAGCAAGGTTTTGCAGAAGATTGAGATGATATTCGGTGTATGCATTCTTCCGGAAACTCTGAATTGAAATAATCCCTAGAACCTTATCTTTTACAATCAATGGAATATATATAATTGATAAAGGAGGTAGTGAAACTGAACCATCTTCCAAAAGTCTTTCTGTAGTCTCATAACTGTTTATATAACGGCTATATTCATTAGGCACATCATTTAATAATATTGGCATCCGGTTTTCAATGCACCACACAGGTAACTGGTTCTTGTCTGAAGTATCCCTTGTATAAGGTTGATACCTCCTTCCATTTTCTATTGCAAAACTATATTCTATTTGCTGCCGCTCAGCATGATAAATACCTACGCCAAAAATGCTTGCGTCAACCAATTGATTAATGTGTCCATATAGTTCATAAAAAATCGTTTCATAATCGAGGGAAGCAGTTATTTTTTTTCCTATATCACTCAGCAATTCAACATTTTTCTTGCCTTTTGCGGTTTCTGTCAATAATAATTTGGTTTCATCAAACCGGCGGGCGCTTTCCAAAGCCACACTCATGCTGTTTGCCAGCGTAGTAAGTAAATTGACGGATGATTCAGGAAAAGCATTTTCCCTGTCAAGATCCTGCAGGCTGATCATACCGGTCACATGACCACCTGAAATCAAAGGAACAAAAAGGGCAGATTTTGGCTGTTCTCCGCTGATCACTTTGTTGTTTATTTCCTGGCTTCTTTTATCAAGATCTTTATTGATCAATAATACTTGTTGGGTATCTATTACAATTTTCCTGAATCCGCTTGGTTCCCATTTTCCTACCAGTGTCCGGTCACCATTTTCATAAGAATAGTGATCCTCGAGTAAATTGGTCTTACTATCGTAGGTTACGATATCGAATATCTGGGCATGAAAAATTTCCCTGATCTTTTCTCCCACCAGTTCATAGATTCCCTGAATATCCATTTCTCTTACCAGGCCACCCTGCACACTGTTTATCACAGCGAGTTCATCCAGGCGGAGACTTAATTGTACGGTACGCTCTGCCACAATTTTTTCAAGTTCGCGATGTTTTTCGTGTAATTGGCGGGTTCTCCAGCGGATAATAGTATAAACAATTGCAAGTGCAGTCAGGATGTATAATAAATATGCCCACCCGCTTGCATACCAGGGTGGTCGTATCGAAAAAGAATAAACAGCTTCTTCGCTTAATTTCTCATAAACATTTTTTGCACGCACATGAAAATGGTATTTACCTGCAGGAAGATTTGTGTATTCCTTATAGTAGTTATAATCAAAATCCGACCAGTTTTTTTCAAATCCTTCTAACCAGGTTTGATATAGTGTTTTTTCTTCCTGTTCAAAGAAAGGTGCAGCATATTCAAACCGAAGAGTACGCTTTTTAAAAGAAACAGAGACAAGTTTCTCATCCTGGCTGATGGCCGTGTTCAGTTCGCTCTTACCGGCGGAAACGAAACGAAGTAGAGTTTTAAAGGACGGATCATTCTCCTTTCTAAGTTTTTCATCATATCGCATCAAGCCATCAGTAGTGCATATCCAGACAATTCCGGTTTTTTCAGGATAAATTTTTTGAATAGTAAAATCATTGATTTCACGCATTTCCGTTGTATCGATGAAATAACCTCCTTCTGGCCTGGGAACCGCCAACCTTAACTCTTTGCCAAGACGAATCCAAACCCTGCCCCGGGCATCTTCATCCATGTCAAATTCAGTAAAGCCTCCACCTTTCTTAAAAATTCCAAAAGTGCTGTCAATTCTAAATTTTTTCTGTTTATCGTCGAAAGTGTATAGAGCGGAATCACCGGGGAAATAATTTGATCCTTTTATGGAAAAGACATTGCCAAGGCCATTCTTATAACCATTCCCGGGCCCGTATATTTCAAATTTTGTATTTTTCAAATCAATACTATCCTTTGCATCAAATGCCAACCTGATCAGGTATGAGCGCCCAACCTGGGTTCCCGCCCAAATGGTTCCATCTGAATTTTCAGCCAGCGTCCATAACTGGTCTTTGATACCCGGAATGTACCCTGTGAAATGCCATGTTCCTGAACCATTGGATGAAGATGGCTCACTCTTCTTTTCAAAAACTGCGACCCCGAAATTTCCAGCGCATAACAGGACATTAGGATATTTTTTGGAATGATATACACCGTTTAATGTGAGGTCTGCGCTCACAGAAGCACGAATAGCATGGGCTTTCATATTCCTGACTCCAAACAGACCATCAGCAGGTATTATCAATTCATTTCCTACCTGTAACATCTGAAATACCTGGTTCCCAAGCATACCGGGTACCCGCTCAAAATGAGCTGTTTTATTATTGAATACTAAAAGCCCATTCGATATTCCAATATAAAGATCTCCCCCAAACCTGTTAATACTAAGAACTCCGGAATTTATTCCGGATTGCGATCCGAATTTTGTGACCGGCGAAGCTATTTCGACCCTTGAAATTCCATTATCCAATCCTAACCAAAGCGACCCACGTTTATCTATAAACGTTGCGTAAATGGTTTCATCCTGCAGCCCTACATCCCTGTTAATTTTTTGCTGGATGATACCCTGTGCATCTATAATAACGAGGCCTTTTCCTGTGGTTGAAAGAACATAAGAACCGTTCTTCAACTGAAGGCCTTTGTACAAATTAATTCCCGATCTAAAGATCGGATCAGCCTGAGTAATGAACCGTCGAAATGTTTTTCCATCGTAAAGATACAGACCACTATAAAACAGCCCTATGAGGTATTGTTTTTCCCCTGTCGCTGACGGGTAGGGAAGCATAATCTGCATTCTTTCTTTTCCGAGAAATTCACTGCCGGGTATTAAAACAAGTGAGTCATTTACCATTTTAAAAAGACCCAACCCCTGCTGATGAACAAAATAATTCCCATCGAGATAAAAGGCGTACATGAACTTGGTTTTTGGTATCCAAACCTTCATCATTCTCTTTTCACCAGGCTCATGCTTTGAATCATCATACCGGATAATGTATTCCCGGGACTGAAAATAGACTCCCGACTCTGTAGAATAGGCTGACCATACATCCAAAAAATTGCGGTATTCTGGCGGAACCAGGCGCAGAAGGGAATTAGTTCTTTTTTGTCCAAGGCTATCATTACCCAAGTAACCTAAATCACCAAATCCACCGTAATAAATGACTCCGTTTTCAGCCATTGTCATTGACCGGCATATATTTGTACTTGAATTATTTTGAAACGTTAATTTTCGCCATCTTATACCATCATATTCCAGTATGTAATTTTGAACGCCGAAATACATTATTCCATTTTCATCCTGCTGCACGCTCCAGGTTTGAGGAAGTGCATTAAAAGTCTTAGCAGCATAATTTGTTATAAATGGAAGCCCTTTTTCTGATTGGGGCTGGCCATTTGAAACCAGTGGTGATAGGAAAAAAAAATACATAAAGCATCCCACCTGGAAGGCAAGATGGCTGTAGGAAGTAAACCGAGATGCGCCTTTCATCAGGAAAATATTTTTTATTAAAAAAAGAAAACAGGTTATGGTACCATTCCTCCTCAAACAATTCCCGAAAATCCCGGTGGAATTTCTATGAAGGTAACCGGCCTAAAGTTCTTTTTCAATATTTTTTATTCTCGTAGCATAAATCCAAATCACCAGAGCTATTAATAGCAAAGCCAGTAACAGGATAATGCTGATGAATAAATTTTTTCCGGTACCCTATTCCATTTGAAATTAAAGGTAGGTCTTTCGGACGCCTCTTTGCAAGTTTTAGGGGAGACAAAAAAAGACAATGAAAATTATTTCATTGACTAGAAACTAATAGCAGGATCACTTTACTAAAATGATTTCTTGCAATGATTACACCGGGCAGGCTGAGTTATTGCCTATGAGATAAACGCCAGCCCGGAAAGAAAAGCTGAAGGGCTTTGTGTTCGTGATGTTATTTCTCCGGTGATCTCACCCTTTCATCATTCCCTCCAAGTCACATTTCTGGAGCCACGATACAGAATGTATTCATCGAGTACTTATCCGTGTTTAGAGAAATTAATGGCAGAATTAAAGTATTAATGTAAACTCTCGAAAAAACCTTGGGTTACACACTAAGTCTTTTGTGATTGGTCGGGAATGAAATACACCTAAAATTTACGCTTGTAATCACAAAGCTGTATCTAACAAAAAGTCCAATTTGTTTTGACGACATACACTAAAGATAAAAAATTATTCTTTCGCTAAATGGTAAATGTCAAGTCGGGACAAAAGCTGTATAGCGTTATGACCAGGCTTGAAAAAAGTCGAAACACAGATTCCGTCAGCCCCCGTTTACACAAACCCAAATTTGTGCTTTTACAAATCGTATTATCACGGTTTTTTCTTATTGTGATTTTACCCATTCTATTGCTTTCATTAATACCACATCTACATTATCAACAATCATATTATCAAACTGCACATCGGGCACTATGCTACTGGTATATTGCTTACCATTTCTGTCTGCCATTATAGTTGAAGCCAAAAACATTTTGGCACCGTCTGCTAAGTCAAAACTCCCGTTACCAGTTGTCAATCCCCAGGTTGGTTGTCCAAATGATTTTGTTTTATCATTACCGATAAAAGAGATTGTTACTACTTCACCTGAGCTACCTGTCTGACCACTTGTCAAAACGGCTATAGGTAATTTTGATGTCAAAATTGTGGGGTTTGAAACATTCCAACCTTCAAAATCATTCCCATAATATTTCCCATTTTTATAATTCCATGTATGTGCTTTTCCATTTAAGTCTACTAATGAACCAAGCATTTCTCCACTAAATAAAGGACCAAGTCCGGCAATCATGGGCTCTTGATTGCCGCCAGTATTTAAACGAAGGTCAATAACCCAACCTTTAACACCCATATTATCTAGTTTTTTAAGCGCAAGCTGCAAACTGTCAGCATAAGCAAGTATTGTATTTTGATTTCCACCATGGAAAGGGGGAACAAGTATATAACCACAGTTCTCAATAACCTTATAAGATGGGAGCTCAATTTTGCTGACCGCAGAGCCCCCATTTTTCCAATTCATAACTTCATCCGCTTTCATAAAAAATGAATGATGATCGCCGTAAGGCCTTAAAGATTCCAGAAGATAACTCACAGCGAGGTAGCAGTCGCTGTATTTTTTTGCAGGGCCAGCAATTCTCAGAGCTGTTTCTTTAAGGGAGCTAATGTTAATTGAATCCCTTACTAATGAATTAAGTCTAATTGTGTCACATGCGGCAGCAATATATTTTTTTGCAAGAACACTAACTTTTCTTCCTTCTGTGGAAGCAAAAACTACTTTGTAATTTTTAAACCAGGCTTTCCCTTTACCATAAAGTATGGCGCCAATTTTTATTTTCGCTGCATCAATAGGACATACAAGGGAAATTAAATACTTTTTCCAAGATGTTGTTCCTCGTATCCATTCTATGGAATAAAAACCTCCCATATCTTTTGTAGCAATAAGGTTTTCATCCTTATCATAAATATTTATATTAAAACCTGCACCCTTGCCTTCAATATTTTCTGAACTGATGTTTGCAATAATGGTAATTATCTTTATACTTTTGAAAGCTGGAATGATGGATGTTTGCTCTGTCCATCCGACAGAATTAGTTTTATTTCCCTGTAGTAGCAGGCATCTTATCCCATTAACTACATCCTGTTTTACTGCACCCTTACTGCCCCATGATAAATCCCAATAACAAAGGCCTGTTTTGGAAGTGTCGCAAGTCTGTTCAAAATTCAGATTATGGAAATTTTGTGCTGGTGAAATAATCACAGATGTCAGAAAAAAAAAGGTGAATGGTATTTTGCGAATGTTCATAATCGTCATTAGGGTTGTTCAAGCATGACGCCCAACCTCCAGGCTGTTGGGGTCCCGATGGCTATTGGGGTCATCTATTCGTCGCCCGCGGTAGCGAATGCCTAGCATTATTACTAAAGATAAAAATTTATTCTGTTGCTCAACGGTAAATGTCAAGCTGCGCCAAAAAGCTGAACAGGGTCATTGAGGGTACTTTGTGCATACTCTTTACGTGTGATCAAAAACTTCCAGATGAAATTTATTATCTCTCCGGTGAATTCGCCTACCCATCATTCCGTTGAAGCCACATTTCTGGAGTCGCGATACAGAATAAGAAGGAGGTAAACCGCGGCAAAGACAGCTAACAAGATTATTGTTGCAAGTGGTACTGGACATTGACACTTCAGCTATGGTTCAGGCTGATCGAATCACGGACGAAGGACATAAATCTATTTCAACTTTTGTAACTTTAATTGGCTGCAAAAAAGAATAAGATTGATGAACAAAAACTTAGAACCGACATCAATAATAACCTGTCCATTTTGCGGACACAGCGAAGAAGAGACAATGCCGACAAATGCCTGTCAATTTTTTTACGAATGTAAAAATTGTAAGACAAGATTAAAACCCAAACAAGGAGATTGTTGTGTTTTTTGTAGTTACGGTACTGTAAAATGTCCGCCTGCGCAAATAGAAACTTTTTGCTGCTCATAAGGATTAAAGGGATGCAGCATTAATGGCAATTCGCTGTTCAGCTTTTTGTTACCGACCGAAATTACAGAGTCGCATTAAGGATATAAAATCAACTATCCATTTTTTTATTAGGCAGTATCATTTTCGATAACCGTGGTTCATGCAACTTTTGAAGGTCTTCAAGTAGAAGGTTCGATATTTGTCCTGTCAGCTCCGTTAAAGATGAAAGCAGCTGCTAATCATAATTGGCAGTCGCTTTTGATTTTTGGCTACCGGGAAATGACAAATCTCTTTCTGACGATTTGTTGATTGTTCATAATATTCATAAAATAAATTCCATTTGCCAGCGTGCTTGTGTTGATCGCAATGGTTCCTCCATTGCTGGATTCAATGCTTTGAACAGATAGAACCTGCTTGCCTAAGCTATTATATACTTCAATTTTATTATTTGCATTGAAATTTATGTTTAATTGGACAGCAAGGCTATTTTTTGCCGGATTTGGGAATAGGCGAATCTTGTCATCTTCTTCTGAAATTTCTTTTGAATTTCTAATCGATGCATTTTGTTTTTCAGCAGTTTCAATTTTGTTGATACTATTGACCAGCACGACGGAATAATCTTCTACTTCTCCAAACGCAAATACAGCACAAGGATTTGTTTGCTCAACGCCTGGTTGCATTTGAATACGCATTCTTGTCGAGCCTGTTAAAGCTGTTGCAGGGATGAGAAAGCCTTTATTAATTTTTATCGCCGAATTGCCATGGGTCACCATTTCATTTGATTCGAAAATACCATTCTGATTAAAATCAATATAAACGGACCAGTATTCAAAATAAATTCCCCCACTCGGAATATTAATAAATCCTGGACTCAATTGGATAGTATAATCGGCTCCTTTTTGAAGTTTAGCAGAAAGGCTCGTAAAATCGTGGTATCCGTTATTGTTACCACTGGCATTATTTATGCCTTCTATGGAAACTTTTGCGATATAGCCGTGAAGTGTACTGTTCCCTTTTGAAGGGCAGTAAGATAAATTTTGAGCAATTCCTAATTCGCCCAAAATAAAAACAATAGCAATGAGCAATGTAGCTTCTTTGTAATAGTGTTTCATTGTTTTGAGAATTTTGAATTATGAATAAATAAAACTTAGCCCTAGTTGTCTACTCGTCTACGTGTTAATAACTCATGTGAAGGATTCAGTTGGGGGGAATATCTCTTTAAAGCAGCGTACAATCTTTTGTAGTCATTATATAAAACGCCGGCTTATATAAAATAGTTGCTTAACTCAACTGTCTAAATTCTAAATTGATCTAAAAAAATTCTTTAATCCACCTTCTTAAGGCTACTGTAGTGATATTCAAAAGCTGGCTGCAATCATTTATAGTGAGAAATTCTTTTTCATTCAGACTGCCATAGCTAATTGATGAGGAATTAAGTTTTGGATGATTTAGCGGATTAGTTTTATTGATTACTGATTCAATCTTTCCTTTGCGTTTACCTTCCTTATAGGCTTTATTATTACAACTATGCGAACAATATCGCGTTTGAATGGTTTTCGCTATAAATTTCTGGCTGCAATACTCACATACTTTAGTTACTCTTATATTACTACTCATATACTTTTATTTTGGCTGTGATTTCTGTTTTTCAACCGATAATTATCGTATCATTATGTATCATACCGTATCATTGTGTACTATAATCTCTCCTCTTTACAATGGGAAGGTCCATTAGTTTTAAAGTAATGGCCACTTTCCTACCTAAAAAAAAAGGCGACTAAAGGCAAATAAAAACAAAGAAAAGCAAGTATAACTTGTTTGGAATCCGCATAAACTGCGTAGAATCTGCATCTGACGCGATGCAGTTACTTTCCGATACAGAACTTTGAAAAAATATAATCCAGCTGATCTTTGTTCGTGATCTCTCCGGTGATTTCTCCAAGATATTGAAGACACAACCGAATATCAAGCGCTAACAGATCACCGGGCAGTTTATCATCAAGACCTTTTGTAACATCCATTAAAGATGAATGTAATTGTTGCAGTGCATCAAAATGCCGCGCATTGGTAACAATCGTACTTTCCGTTTGCACATGACCTTCCAGCACCATATCAACCATTCGTTCTTTTAAAGTTTCAATATACTTTGGGTTGATCGCTGAAATAAACAACAGGTTCAAAGTCTCTTTGAATTTTTCTTTTGCTATTCGTTCTCCTGAAATATCAATTTTATT